>JAHFAB010000090.1 GCA_023250795.1 Bacteriovoracaceae bacterium | reverse complement strand
AATGGAGTGGAGTGTACTGTTTTCTTTTCCGCCATCAAATCCAAAAACTGCTCCCAAACTGTAAAGATCTTCTATGATTTTTTTAGTTTCAGTCGTGAGTTTTTTTTCGTCGTAGTGATTTTGTGGAAAATTTTTGATTAGATATTGGATTGAGTATTCCGTTTCAGAAAAAATAGCTCTTTGAATTAAAATTCCAGCAATAAAAGTATCGGTTTCAATCATGGAGTCTTCTTCTAAAATTTTATATTCCTTGAGTTTTTCTGGATTGTCTTTATAAACAGTTAGCAAATAATCTCGAAGCATGTAAACGGGTTCATTGGACTCTGAAATAAAACTGGTATAACCTTGATAATATTTTGAAAAACTCTGGACCAGATCAAGAATTTTAGGGGGCTCTTTTGAGGCTTCTTTAGCAATGGAAGATTGAGCAACAGAAAATCGAACACCAGAAAATTGAGCAATAAATAAAAAAACTGAGACTACCCCTATACCCCGTAAAAATCTGTTCATGATTCCCCCCCTGAACAAAGCTACTCGCCTCTTTAAACTCATTGCGAAAGATTTGTCAATGCGGAGCAGAAAATAATTTAGGTTGAACGGCTGAGTTGTCGAAGCATCGGAATTTGTTCTTCAATTCTGAGTTGTCTCTGCCAGAGTCCTTGTAATCCTTCGAGAACTATTCTGTTATTGGAGTTTTGTTCCTCTAAGAGAATTTCCATACGGTAATTGCTCGTTTTGATTTCCTGGACATCTACTTTGAGTTCCCGGATATCTTTTTTTACTTCAACCATATCTGACTTTAGGATGGAGATATCAGACTTCATTTCAACAATGTCAGCTTTCATTGTGGTTATGTCGGATTTCATCTCTACTATATCTGCTTTCATTGTGGTTATGTCGGATTTCATCTCAACGATGTCTGCTTTCATTATGGTTATGTCAGACTTCATCTCAACAATGTCTGCTTTTGCTACAGTCATATCTGATTTGAGAGTGGAGATATCAGACTTCATACTAGTTATATCAGACTTCATGCTAGTTATATCAGACTTCATGCCGGTCATTTCAGACTTCATTCCACCCATTTCAAGTCTTAACCCATGAATATCAGACTTTAGCTCGGACCTCGTGGCGTTCATTTCATATCTCAGCCCAGTTGTTTCATATTTGATCTGAGCTTTGACTTCAGCAATGTCTCCCCTCAGTTCTAGTTTCACAGTCTGAATTTCGGACTTAAGCTCTCCTCTGACTAAATAGAGCATTTTTCGGCTAGCGGGTTGATCTTCCGATATTGCTGAGGGGATTTTGATTTTTTCGAGTTTAATTTTTTTCATACAAGTACTCCTTTTCTATTAACGTGATTTTATCCTCTTGGCAATAACAGCAAGATTCGTGCCACAGCAAAAACTTGGCCCACTCTTTGCATTACTCACAGCCTATGTGGCTCTGGGCGTTGAGTTTTATTTTTCTATTTTACTCCCTACAACTCATCCTATTGGACGGGGGAACATGGAACTGGCTGAGTTCAGCCTGGGGAATTCGAAAAGAAATTCTCATTTTGCAGAAGGTGATTTATCTTTTACATGAGACTCAGGAGATTTTAGAAGCGGGAATGGTCCCAGACGCGGACCATTGGTCCGAAATTCGGACTCTTCCTGATCCTTGGGGAGGTCTAATTTTTTCAAGCCTACAAGAACTCAGAGCTCAGGGAGGATCTCTTCTTCCCACTCTCAAGCGTTTTCGGAGTTTAGCCCAAGAACAGCAAGACACTCTCAAAGATGCGCGAGCCAAATCTGGACAAGCCTTGGCTCAAGCTTTGATTTGTTCATTTCTCGTTCCAGTCTTAGGACTCATTCTATATAAAATCATGCCTGGTTTGGATCACTCTCCATGGACTTGGATCAGTGCGTGTACGCTGGGTTTTTTACTTTCTGCGGCAGCAGGGATTTGGCTTATGAAAATCGCAGAAGAGGCCAGGTGGGGGGGGCTTGCCAAAAGCGAGCGGGCTTGGGTTCTCAGTGTACTTTGTGCTGGAGAGCGATTTTTAGCATTAGTGAGATCAGGGGTTCCTCCAGATCTGGCTTGGGTTCAGGTCTGTGATTTTTTACAAAAAAATGCTCCAGAAGTGCTCGTTCGTTGGGGGTGCTCACTCTGGGAAAACATACCCGAATCTCAGTTTCAAAAAAAGAGATTGGCTCAGGCGCTCCTGTCTTTGGGGAGTTCTATGAAAAAAGGAATTCAGGTGAGTCTCATGGAAGGTCGACCCTGTCTAGAAAGAGTGGAAACCATTTTATATTCATTGAGGCAAGAGATCAGGTCTGCGATCCAACATGAGCTTTCGGTCTTAGGAGTGAGGGTTCTAAAACCTCTTTTCCTCTGTGTTGCTCCAGCACTTTTAGGCTTACTAGCCACAGCACTTTTCTTAGGTTGGTGTGAAATGAGCGGAGGTGGAAATGGAGTTTTTTAGATTTTTATTTTGGGTTCTATTTTTTTCTCTTCTATGGGGCGGAATACCTTGGAGGTTTCCAGCCGATGGAAAGTGGATTAGAGAAGGAGCGGAACATAGGGGCTCTTTTGCCGAGAGACCATTTCGAAAGCCGTAGTTCTTGGAGAATGAAAACTGGATTCGAGTTTGTTATTTCTGAAAACATGCACACTCATTTCTGAAAGCTTAGAATTAGCGCAATATAAAAAAGAACCATCCGTATCTTCGTAAGTGACTCCTGCAAAATTTCTCAGCTCCGACTTGACTTGACCCCGAAACGAGAGCTCATTTGTATCTGCTTGAAAGTTCCACTCTGTGAGTGAGTTTTGTGAGCGTGAACGGAGCACAGACCAAAGTGAGTTGAGACGAATTTCCTCTCCCCGATAATAAAAATAAAATGAAGACATTTTGGGCGAGGAAAAATAATTTCCAATTCTGGATTTTGCGCTGATGCCCTCAAAAATAAAAGGGACTGGAGTGCCAGATTCATCCAGAAAAAAATTGCAGTGTCCCCAAACCCAGGAATGGCCATTTTTTGGTCCTGCCAAATGTCCTTGCATCCCAGGAGCATTTTTCCATTCGAATTTTTCTCCGTTAACTGTGCAGCTTCCGGTGAAAGCCAGGTTTTCAAAAACAGTGAGGGCTTTGTTTTTTACAAGGCCCAAACGTGCCAATAGGGGAGGGACAAAATCAAAACTGCCAGAGGGTGGTTTTGATTGACCCCGAGCAGGAAAAAGATTTTTCATTTCAAAGTCCCACTCTAAGCTATTTCCCTTGGATTGGATTTTGCCTCGAGTATGAGTATCAGAAAGTTCACAAGAGTTTATTTTTATTCCCTGGGGGAGCGTCTGAAAGGATTCTAGGCTAAACGTTTCTTTGAGAGCCAGCTTTGAAATTTCCTTGTTTTCATTTCTATGGAAGTAGATCGCCCAGGTTTCCGAAATTTTTCGAAATCCATTTTTACTGAGCAACAAAGTAAATCTTAACCAGAGCGCACGATCCGAGGCAGGGTTGTTTAACTTGAGATACCAAACTTCTTGGAAACCACCTGAATAAGTCTTAGGCAAAAGATTGCAAAAGGGAGAATTCATAAAACTACTCCAAATCTAACCAGCCAGATTTTTTTTCCAAAATGTGCTGAATATAAACCAGCATAAGACAAGCCCGAGCAGGGAGTCTGGAATAAATCCTACTAAATAAGCAAAATAACGATGATCGTTCAGAAACAGATAAAGAAACCCCACTGAAGAAACGGTCTTAGAGAGGAGGTGAACGAGCAAGTACCCCCTGGTTTTGGGAGACTCAGCCCCTAAGAAGCTCAGAGCAGAAAGCATGGCGAGCATCGAAGTGCCTTGAACAAGCCAGAACTTTTCAGACGAGTCAGGGATCGTCTCAGTGATTTTGAACACTTTCGGCCCGACGTTAACCAGGTAAAAAAATTCGCTAGGAAAAAAGAAAAATAAAAAAGCGAGCAGGGCATAGATCACACCCATGACTCTGAGGAAAAAAACCAAGTGTTTTAGGGGGTTTTTAGGGGTTGAAACTTTTTCGGATATGTCTTTTTGCATTTTTTACTTATCTCACGGTTTTCTGATTTTAACGAGCTTGATTTTGCTCTCAGTCAGTTTTGAGTGGATTGAGTAGTGAATTTCAGGAGTTAAAAAAGAGAGTCCTAGTTACGCTAAAAGAGCGTAGCAGGAAGCTACGCGATGACCTCATGGAGGAGTACCCGCGTAACTAGGACTCTCTTTTTTAACTCCTGAAATTCACTACTCAATCCACTCAAAACTGACTGATCACACGATTTAAGCAGCGTTTTTATGGACTGGAAACAGAGGCCTCATGAGAATAGTGTCTCCCTCTCTGCCCTCGAGTTTCCAGACCTCTGTAATCTCACGGCTGACCAAGCGATTTTCCCCTGAATAGTGCCGGTTGACTTGTACAATCCATTGGATCCCAAACGCCAGGAGTTCTCGAATGGCAGTGAGGGGAATATTTCCATTGCCTCCCAGCAAACAGAGAAGCTCGATGCGTCTCAAGGCTTCTCTGGGAGAGTTGGCATGTAGGGTGGTGAGGGACCCCCGATGTCCTGTATTGAGAGCTTGCAGAAGTTCTAAGACTTCTGGGCCGCGGCATTCTCCCAAAATGATTCGGTCTGGGCGCATGCGTAGTGCCTGTTTGAGGAGGGTTCTGAGCGTGACCTCTCCAAATCCATCTGGGTTGGGAGGGCGACTGACCAAACTCATAAAATGGGGATGATGGGGCGCCAGTTCTGGAGTGTCTTCTAGAGCGAGCATTCTTTCATTCTGGGAAACTTCGCCCAAGAGGTCATTGGCGAGAGTTGTTTTTCCACTCCCTGTGGCTCCAGAAATGATCATCGAATCGCCGCGCTGAACTGCTTCCACTAATACAGGATAATATTTTGAATGGACCCATCTTTTTAAGCTTGGATTGGGTTCTGGCAATTTTCTGAGAGAAACTAAAATTCCTTTTCTCGAGATGGGTGGAAATGTCACATGCATTCTAAAACCACAAATGAGCGTCGCGTCCATAAAGGGGTGTTTTGCGTCCCAGGTTTTTCCCACCAGTGAGAGTTGGTGGAGGACCCAAGTCTTGAGTAATTCTTCACTTTCAAAGAGTGGAGGGTCTTGTGAAAGGCACTCTAATCCTTTGCCTTGATCCAAATAAATTTCTCTTGAACTATTGATCAGGAGATCAGTGAGACCTGGTAGTTCCATCCATTCGATCAATTTTTTTGGAGTATTCATTTTGGATTATTCTCCCCGAAATACATTCCATGGAAAGTTTACAGATGTTTTCAGTTCTCTTTCGACTTCCGGAGGAACCCAATCTCGAGGGGGTGGTACTGGTCCTTTGGGAAGAATTCTCTCAAACTTTTGCATGGGAGCGGGTGGAGGATTGGTGAGAGGTAAAAGGATGGCAACGAGTTCGGATCTTTCATTTAAGTAATCTTCAGATCCAAAAAGTGATCCCAAGATGGGAATGTTTTTTAAAACAGGCAATCCCTTGGCCTCCCGCCTCAAGTCTTCTTGCAAAAGACCTGAGAGAAGAAGGGGTTTTCCAAATTCTGCATCGACTTGTGTTTTCATCCGATTGGCTTGTAATGACGGAAGATGATCTTCAGTCAAGTGGGGATCCAAATGACTGACTTCAGTCGCGATATCCAAGCGAACTTTATCTCCAGCCACCTGAGCGACTTTGAGTTTGAGCAAAAGTCCATAGGATTTCCAAGTCACCGACGAAGAATAGTGCGTGACCGTTCGAATGGGGATTTCTCCTCCCGCAAAAAGCTCGGCTTCTCCGGGTGCCCGGACGGCAAGTTCAGGGCGTGAAAGAATTTTTGCAGTTCCATTTCCCTCTAAAGCTTGGAGGGCGAGGTCGAGTTTCAGGGCTTCCTGAATCCCAAAGCTCGTGATCTGAAATGCATTGGGCACTTTGGGTGGCCAGCTGAGTCCAAGGGAATAAAATCCATTTTTCTTTAGCTCCAGTAAAAAAACCCGAAAATGGACTGTGGGAGAGCGATCTGGAAGTGAGTCAAACTCTAAAAGAGCTGGGGGGTAGAGTGCGCGGATTTGTCTTTCAGCGTTTGATTTTTCCAGAGGTCTTGCGAAGGCCCCCCTGACCCAAACGGCCCCCCCTTGTCGCTCGAGTTTTATTTTAGAACCATATCCATTGGACTGGATCCATTTTTCAAGTTGAACGATCCCTTGACTGAGGAGCTTTCCGTCGATTTCAGTCTCGTCGTGGATTTCGTTAGGGAACTGATCTGTCAGTCCCCTTATTTGAGAGGCTTCTGAGAGGGTGTGAACTGTTCCTTTCAGAAATATCCCGCCTCCCAGGTGATAAACTTCTGTCTCTTGTAGCCCAGAGAGAGCCTTTTCTAAGAGAGGGTTAGCTTTTTCTAACCCCCATTTTTCTATCTGAATGGTCCGATGTTCGGACTGTCCGTCCGATTTCCAGATCCAAAGATCCGAATAACCTGGTCTGACCCCCTTGATAAGGAGGGTGTCTTGCCCTGTTTTTTTCCCAAGTTTTGAGGAAAGTGTTTGGGGGAGAACGATCATTCGAGCAGAATCGCTGCCTAAAGAATATTTCCGCAAATTTGGTATATGAATGAGGCGCTGCTCTCCCTCTCCTAAGATGAGAGGAGCTTTTTCAAGAAAATGGGGAGCGGGTTCTGATTCGGTCGTTTCAGAACGGGCTGTCTTGCCACTTGGATTCAAAATGGTTATGAAAAGGATAGAAATGAAACAAAAGATGCGATGGGTTAGCCTCATAGCTCTGAGAGTTGAGCAAGATTTGTGCCATTTTTGTATATTGACATTTTTTCTTTCTAGAGGCTAAAACTGACTGGATCTTAATCAGTAACGGAGGTTTCAGAAAATGCCATCTCGTAGGAGTAAAACAAGTACGGCTCGTAAGGTCCGCAAAGCGCGAAAAGGGAAAGCTCGCAAACGCAGGGAGCAAAACAAGGGGACGACCCCCAAATTTCCCATTCATTTGGATAACTAGGGATCAGATTTACATTAAAAAATTAAACAAGAGGGGTTCATCATATGTCGGGCAACTATCTTTTTACGTCTGAGTCAGTCACGGAAGGTCATCCAGATAAAATCGCAGACCAGGTTTCGGATTCGGTTTTGGATGCCATTTTGGCACAAGATCCCAAGGCCAGGGTCGCCTGTGAGACTTTAGTGACTACGGGACTCGTTTTAGTGGCGGGAGAAGTGACCACAACGGCGAGGGTAGATTATGCAGACGTGGCCCGCGAAACGATCAAGCGCATTGGGTATGATTCCTCAGACAAAGGGTTTGAT
>JAHFAB010000089.1 GCA_023250795.1 Bacteriovoracaceae bacterium | reverse complement strand
CAACTGGCTCATGAATATTTTGACACATTTATCCAAGCTCAAGCCATGACAGAGGCCGATATCCTAGATGTAAAGTCCTTGGGATTTGAGATTTACTACAAATAAAGCAGAACTCGTGCTAATTCAGGGGGATGTCAAAAAAACGAGTGGATAGTTTTGCCAGTGGTTTTGGATGGTCGCAGGGGCAGTTTTCTCCTCAGCCTCATGTGAAAACCCCTGAGGGCACTTATGAAGAAGAGCATGGGCGTCAGGGTTTTTTCGGGAGAGTGAGTCACCTCTACCACCGCCACCCTCCGACCGGATGGCTCAGGATCGAAGGGCCTCTCAAGCCGCATGCATACCAAGCGGATGAACTTCCCAGACAAGGTGAAGGTGAGCCCTGTTTTTTACTGGAGAACGCAGATGTGAAGTTGGGGGTTGCCAGGTTGCAAGCTCCGATGACGGTTTTTGCGCGCAATGGAGATGGAGATGAAGTCCGTTTTATCCATGAGGGGAGTGGGACTCTAGAAACGGATTACGGGGATTTTGAATATCGAACTGGAGATTATCTAGTTCTTCCCCGAGGGACCACTTTTAGATTTGTCACAGAGGAGAAGAATACTCATTTTGTGATCGAGTCTCATTCAGAAATTTCTTTGCCAGATCGTGGCATGTTGGGACGACATGCGCAGTTTGATCCCATGGTGATGCGCACACCTGTTTTGCCTGTCAGCGAGAGGAAGTCTGGAGCGAATTCAAAAGGTGAATTCGAACTCAGGATCAAGCGCGAGGGGGAGTGGACTCAAGTTTTCTATCCATGGAACCCGCTTAATGCTGCGGGTTGGAAAGGGGATCTTTCTCCTTGGGCTTTGAACGTCGGAGATATTCGCCCTATCGTTTCTCCTCGTTATCATTTACCACCCAGTGTGCACACGACTTTTTTAGGGCGAAATTTTGTGATTTGTTCCTTCTTGCCCAGGCCTTTGGAGAGTGAAGAAGGAGCGATGAAAGTTCCTTTTTACCATCGCAATATTGACTTTGATGAAGTGATCTTTTATCACGCAGGAAACTTCTTTTCGCGAGAAGGAATTGGAAAGGGAGCAGTGACGTGGCATCCACAGGGGATCCACCACGGGCCGCACCCGAACGCCGCGAAGAATGCGGAGAGCAAAACGGTGACAGAAGAAATCGCAGTGATGGTAGACACTGTTCAGCCTTTGCATGCGACGGAAGAAGCCAGCCAAGTCGAATTTCATGAGTACCACATGAGTTGGAAGGCAGATCAAAAGAGGTAAGTGAGTATGAAAACGATTACGGAATTTAATGCAATTGAACTCAAAAATCATCTTAAAACCTTGGAGCTGCTTTCCAAGGCTGGGAAAACAGCAGAAGAAATTTCTCTGGCCTTTGGTGAGGCTACGAAGAAAGAAGGAGATAAGCTGAAGTTTTTTGTCAATGCACTGGAGTCAATCAAAGCCCGTGCGCAGGGACTGAAACGAGTGGTTGTTTTGGCAGCGCCTGAGGAAGCGCCAGAGGAAGGGCCAGAGAAAGCACCAGGGAAAGTAAAAGACAAAATCCCGCAGCACGCTGAAAAAAGAGACGGTTATATTTATTTGCCAGAGTATTATCCCGCTTTGCCTGGTGAGAAAAAGGGACGTCCGGGAAGGGGTGCCGGAAAGGATGGTGGCAGGGGCGGTGGCAGAAGAGGCGGGCAAGGGCCTGGCAGATTTGGAAAAGATAAAGGCAGAAGTGATCGGAGTGGTGGGTTTGGAGTCGTCACAAAAGGGGCCAGACCTCAGGGTGTGCAAAAAATCGCTGGAATTGAAGTTCATTACGTTGGTGGGCCGCCTGCTTCTTTGAACGGTGATGAAAGAAATAAAAAACCAGATTGGAAAAAGCGCCCACGTTTTCCCAGAAATCCAAACCGTGGTCCTAGGTCGAGTGGGGGATTAGCACAGCAAAGTGGACCTTCTGCAGCACAGCCTCCAAGCGGCGGCGCTCCTTCGTTAGGTGGCACAAAAGATGAGAAATTAATCTCGCTTCGTACAGAGGCTGAAAAACAGCTTCGTGAAATTCAGGGCGTGAAGAGTGAGTAAAAACACTGGTTTCCGTTCATTTCATTTCGCAAAAAGTGAAACGTTATGGATGAAGGGGTGGGGCCTTGGCCTTGTTTATTTCACTTTTTGCGAAATGGGCAAGAGTTCATCCTCTGCTCTCAAACGACGGTCACCCAGACAAAGTTCTGCGGCGACTATGCTTTTGGGTTGAGATCGATTCAAAATATATTGAGTATTTCGTGGGGTAATTCCACAAATCTGAGCAAGTAAAGAAGGTCGGTGCCATCCATGAAGACTAGCCAGGTGAATAAAGAGGGGGCGTAAGAGACCCTTCTCATTGACCTCAGAAGTTCTTACTCGCAAGGCAGCGGCAGAAGCAGCCAAGATTTCTCCAATGGATTTCTCAGCCCAAATTTTTGGTATTGCAGATTGTGGGAAGGGGGTTCCCTCCACATTGACTGAAGGATCAGCTGACACATAGTCGTGAAATCGGACCTTGAATCCGGTTTCCGACTCACCCAGTGCTTTGGCAAGCCTGAATGGTTTCACACCACTTTGGACGGTAGCTCCCATGATTTCGCGATAGGTGGACCAGTACCACTCAAGTGGGTCTGAGCACAGCTTTTTACGGCAGGGATTGAGCGCAACATAACGCAATTGTCGTCTCAGATGATATTTGTCTGGAATCAAAGAAGCTGGAGGTATTGCTTGCCAAAGTCCAGAAATACCCTGTTTTTTGCTGATTGCCCCTAATAATCCGGTGAGTTTAGGAAGGTCTTTTTTCTCAGTATCTAAAGGTAAAATGAGATGTAGATGGTTTGGCATTAGAATAGCTGAGAGCATGTCTGGATAAAGATTACACAATGAGATCCAAGTCCAACGTGCTAACGTAAAACTCTTAAACGGCTCATGAGGAGTACATGCTCTAACAACCCAGTGATTCCACATAGGGCTAATAGATAGCAATTTTTATGCCAGGCCAAAAAAACCCCTGTTTAATCCCGTCCATTTCGCAAAAAGTGAAATGCACAAGGCTAAGGCCCCACCCCTTCATCCATAACGTTTCACTTTTTGCGAAATAGATCAGATTGAACCCCTTGGATTCTCATCCAATCTATGCGATTTTAACAGTATGCAACGCGAACAACCCTGGCACACTCGTATTTTGTTTGAGGGTCACCGTAGAAAGTATGAAAATCTTTGTGACATTCATGCTCTGACTCAAGAGTGGGCGGTTTTGCTTCCACAAGTAGAGATTGAAAAACTCCCTCCCGTTGATGAACTACCAGCATCCTTAGATGATACATCTCCAGATGATTTTTTAGATAGGTTAGAAAATAAAATAAAATCTACTCAAATACGAGTTCTGACTCAGATTTTAGAAAAGACTTCGATAGACCAGAGTTTGATTTCAAAACAAACGAAGTTACTCGAACAAAGCTCTTTCGAAGCAGGACTCTCTTGTGCTCAAAGAAGATGGCCAGTAGTCGCTCAAAGTGTTCGTTCTCATGCTGGACTTATTTTTCAGGCCCTGAGGAATTGTTTTTTTTGGGAAGACCCGGATCAAGAAGGGTTTTTGGTCAAAAGGAGTATATCAAATGAAGTTCAGTTCGAGTTTTTGATTTGCCCCCATCAGTTTCTTTCAAAAGACCTAAAGAAATATGGAGACACCTACTGCTATTTCATCTTCCATTGGATCAAAGGATATGTTTCACATTTTAACCCTAAGATTTTAATGACCCAAAAACAACTTTCTTCCGAACGCTGTCAGCAACAGTGGCTGCTCGTAATATGAAACAGAGAATAAAATTACTCACCAGACAGGAGATAAAACAAAGCATCTCTCCTCATGAAAAACTCTTGCTTCTCCAACATCGAATTTTTAGATCTTTGCATCAAGAAGCGGATCGACTTTTGGGCGAACAGCCTAAAGAAATAAAAAAATATGAAAAACAATATGAGACCGATTTAGCAAAACTTGGAAAATCTATGCAATCGGTTTCTAAAAATGAATTGATCAAAACAATTCGTTCGCATGATGTAACTTTTGTTGCTGATTTTCATACTTTTCATCAAGCTCAAAGAACAGCTTTGAGGATCATGAGAGATGCTATATTGCCTGACGAATATTGGTGGGTAGGGCTGGAACTCATCCCCAGTCATTTTCAAGATATTTTAGATCAGTTTCAGGCTGGGAAAATAGATCTGCAGACTTTTCATGAAAAAATACAGTATGAAGACCAGTGGGGTTTTCCTTGGAAAAACTATGCTCCCATCTTTGATTGGGCCAGAGAAAGGGGAGTGCGTCTCATTGCTTTGAATCGTCCCCGAGAATTTTTCCATGCGAGTGCATCTCTGAGGCGGGCAAAAACAGACACAGAACTCCAATCGCGAGATCAATGGGCTGCAGGAATTATTACGGACTTATTTTCCACTGAAATCAAGAGAAAGAACCACTATCGAATGCTAGTGCTTTATGGAGAGCTCCATTTATCTCACACCCATTTGCCCAAACAACTTGCTGAAATTTCCAAAACTTTTTTAAAAACTCCTCTCTCTTGGTCTTGCGTTCATCAGAATAATGATTTGATTTATTGGAAATTGGCAAAAGCTCAAAAAGAAAATTATGTGAATATTTTACGGTTTAAGAAAAATTCTTTTTGCATTATTTCTAGCACTCCATGGACAAAACTTCAGTCTCTAGTGACTTGGGCAGAGGGGGACTCTCATCTTCTTACTCTGAGTGCGTCTGATTTTGAGGACGAAATCACACATGAAACAGACTATCTATCGATGTTCAAATCTTATGGACAAACTATTTCAGAATTTCTAAATATCACCCCCCCTCTTTATGAAAAATTAACAGTGAAAACAATACAGCAGGCAGATTTTGTAGATTCTGTGACAGAACGCTACTCTCAGAAAGAAAAAAAAATAATTTCCCATTTTATTCGCTCAAATCAAGAGATTTATCTTGCTCAAGAGTCGATCGCTTATTTGGGAACACCCTCTCAGAATAGAGTGGCAGAGTTGGCAGCCTTTCATCTTCTAAAAACGCGCACAAAGACAAGCGAACTGACCAGTAAATCCAGAGATGATTTTTTTAGGCTGATCTTGGAGGCTAGTTTTGGTTTTTTTGGAAGCCTTGTGATTAATCCACGTCGAAAATGTGATTTGATCGCTGATCACGCGAGAAGACTAAAAGAATTGAAGAAAATCAATAAAAACATCAATAAACAAGAAATAATGGCAAGACGCTTAACTCTAAAAATATTTGAACAAAAGAAAAGTATAAAACAATTAGAGTCTACTCCACTTTGTCTGATGATGTCTGCCCGATATGTTGGACAGATATTAGGAAAAAAATTATATCAAGCATTGTTGGCAGAAGAAGTGACTCTGGATTTTGTGAGGAAAAATTTTTTCAGTAAAGAGTTGCAAAGAGAATCAAAAAATCATTACGAAAACGTTTATATTACTTTATTGAAATCAACTCAAAACATCAAACTCGGTCCAAGTAAAAGAGAGATCTTATGAATTACTCGGGTGAAGGAGATTCAGGGCCCCAGATCCGAATAGCGGGGCCCCGGTAGGATTTTGGGGAGGGAGAGTTAGCGTTTTCTTGGATTACTGGCACTTACGTCGGGTAAATCAGAGCTGCAATTGCCAGATCCTGACGAAAACTTGCAATCTTTGAAGTGAATCAAAGACTGCATCGGATCAAAGTTTGTTCCATTTTGGAAAGCTAAAACAAGATTGAGAGAAAATGGAAATTCTGTAAATTTTGCATTGTTTATAGTTAAATCTTGTGTATGAAAATAATATTTTCTTACATAGTTATAATTAATAGAGTCAGTAATCTGAACTGCAGCATAATCAAATTTCAACATGCCTTCGAAATGAACACCGTTAAACTGTTGTCCATCCGAATCAAACCACAAATAGGCAAAGAGATCATTTGGCTGTCCATCTACACGGGCCTGTGAAATATTAAAAGTGTAAGGTTGTAAGGAATTGTTGTTTTCATCTAAAAATGCACCATCGTAGATACCCTTCAGACGATTGAGTTCATCTAGAGAAAGTCCATTGACGGTGGGGTAAGGTGTTTGAGGGTAACTCGATGCAGGAAATGTCGGTTCATTCGGGTGTGGGTTTTGGTTTTGAGAAGGCTGTCCAGGTCTGGCTCCGGGCTGAGTTGGATTCATTGACTTTTCTTTTCCACAGCTGCTCAGGGTGCCAACAAAAACGGACAAAGCGCCTATAAGAGTAGAGTACCCTAAAAGGGTTTTCAATATTTTAGAACCATTTTGATTCATCACAACAACCACACTTTACCCACCTATTCCACCACTACCTACCTATTCATATGCAACTAGAGTGCCAAATTTGACACAGACCGGAAATTTTTATTTTTATTAATTATTACGAGAAGATACAGTTAATTAAACAGATTAGATTTAAAAAATATTTCCCTAAAATCTGTCAAAAGGTTGAGCAGCTGTGTAAAAGTTCTGTAAGTTCTTTGAGATGGCTTGTCTTCTCTCCATGGGACTTTAGAATCTCTCTAGCCGTGGCTTCTAAGAGATCTAGTTTTCTTGGAAGTCTTAAAATCTGAGTGAGCTCATGCCAAGTGGGGTTGATGATTCCATCGAGCTGGTCCCACAGAACATCGAGAAGCCGAGTTTGATAAGAACCTAAGTGTAAGTAGGGCCCTGATTCTGTAGCGAATAGTATGCCAGGAGATGGGCTTTTGACTCTTTCTATTTTACCGATCGAAACATGAAGAGGTAAACTTCCTGTGAACTGGACTTGGTCGCTAAAAGTTACGGGTGTGAGTTCTTGTTTGGGCAAAATCTGAATCAAAAGTCTCCAGCTGATTTGTCCCTCTGCTGTAACCATTTCAAAAAGCTTTGCCTGTTCTTTTCTGATTTGAACCAGTGCTTGAGAGGCTTGGATAAAAAGATGCGTTTTAATCCACTTACCATCCTCAGAGGATAAAGTAGAAAATCTTTCTCGGATGAGTTTTATATTTTGACTCACATCACATAATAATGTGTTCCAGTCGTCAGGAATTTTTTCGAGCACTTCCTGCATGAACCCTTCTGTTGATGAACTTAAGGGAGTAATCCCCAAAGCGAGAAGAAGTTTTTTTGGAACGGGGATAAATTTGACTACTTGTTCACTCAAACACCAACGATCTCCCTTTTTCTCAGCGTGGTGTTCTAGCCATTTCATGACCCAGGGAGACTCTAAATAGGCAACAAGGGGGGCTATCGCATTAGGAACCGCTAGCATGA
>JAHFAB010000088.1 GCA_023250795.1 Bacteriovoracaceae bacterium | reverse complement strand
TTTCGAACTCGTGAAGAACTGATTTCATTAGCGAGAGACACTGAAACCCAAGTAATCCACGTTCCCGCAGGCATGCAAGACTATTATGGGGGAATGTATGGTGGTCTTCAGAAAATTTTGTGGAAAACAGGCTCTCCAGTCCAAGAAAATTATAACCACTCACTGGTAACAGAATTTGAGAAAAGACTCATTCTGTTTTATTCAGGCCAGTCTAGAAACTCTGGAATCAATAATTGGACTTTGTTCAAATCTTTTATCGATAACGAAAAAAATGTACGAGAACTTTTTCAAGAAATTGCAAATGCTACACTGAAACTTGACCTTGCTCTTCAGAAGCGAGACTGGCACGTTATCGGAGAAGCAATCCAAGAAGAGTGGAGTATTCGAAAAGGCTTAACAAAATCGATCAGCACACCTGAAATCGATCAGGCCTTTGAGCTTGCAAAAAAAAGTGGGATTCATTCAGGAAAAATCTGTGGAGCAGGCGGAGGAGGTTGTTTTTTCTTTTTCTTAGAAAATGACGAACCTGATCTGAAAGCAGCTTTTGTAAAAAAAATGATTGAAAAAGGGTTTAACTATCTTCCCATCAAAGCAGTCCCAGAGGGACTAAAAGCTCAGGTGGACAGTGTCTAAAGAACTGGTTTTATTTTTTCTAAAAAGAATAACAGGAGTTTCTACCACCCTCTTTGTTTTGTTTTTCATCACATTCTTTACATTGAGACTTGCTCCTGGGGGGCCGTTTGATACTGAACGCGCTTTTCCGGCAGAGGTCCGTGCCAATATTGAAAAAAAATACGAATTAGATCGCCCCATGTGGGTACAATTTTCTCATTGGATGAGGGATGTAGTACATGGAGAGCTGAAAGATTCTTTTCAGTACTTTGGAAAACCTGTGAAAGAAATAATTGTGGAGTCTTTGCCCTCTTCTATTTTACTCGGTGTATTGGCCCTTTTTTTCGCTACCGGCGTGGGGATTCCACTGGGGTGTTTAGCGGCCTGGAAAAAAAATCAGTGGGTAGATCGATTCGTACAATTAATTGCGGTTTCTGGCCTGAGTTTACCTAGTTATTTGCTAGCAAGCTTGCTCATTCTATTATTTTGCACCTATTTGGGTTGGCTCCCCCCTGCCCTTTGGGAAGAGCCAAAGTCCTTGATTTTACCTATAGTCACATTATCTGTTCGACCCTTGGCCATATTGATTAGGATGACCCGAACTTCGATGATCGAATCCCTTCACTCAGATTATATTCGTACAGCATATAGCAAAGGATTATCGGATAGTAAAATCCTCTTTAAACATGCTTTGAAAAATTCATTAATCCCATCGCTAACAGTACTTGGACCGATTACAGCTAATTTGATCACCGGATCTTTTTTAGTAGAAATTATTTTTCAAATTCCTGGGTTGGGAAAACACTTTGTCACAGCGGTCATTAACCGAGACTATCCCCTCGTCATGGGAGTAACCCTGGTTTATGGCACTCTTTTAGTCTTTTGTAATTTGTGCGTAGATCTGCTTTATCACTGGGCTGATCCGAAAATGAGAATCGACGCATGAAAGGTAAAAAACTTTTTTCTATTAGTATTGGTTTTTTACTTTTAATTTCCCTCTTTTCTACTTTTGCACCACTTGTGACAAAATATTCTTTTGAAGAACAGAATATCTCTGAAAGACTCGAGAGTCCCTCTTTCCACCACTGGATGGGAACCGATAATCTTGGCAGAGATCTCTTTAGTCGAATTCTCTATGGAGCCAGATTTTCGCTTTTATCTGGAGTTTTGGCCACTCTCATTGCACTTTTGATTGGGACGATTACTGGCACAGTTGCAGGATATTGGGGCGGCTGGGTGGATCATGTACTCATGAGAATAATCGATTTTTTCATGATCTTTCCAACGCTTTTGATGGCGATCCTACTCATGGTTCTCTTCGGAAGAGGGTTTACAGGAATTTTATTTGCTCTGGCACTCACGTCTTGGATAACTCAAGCCAGACTTGTACGAGCCCAAACACTCCAAATACGTGAGATGGAATATGTCGAGGCCGCAAAAGCCCTTGGACTAGGACCCATAAAAATTATTTATAAACATATTTTGCCCAACCTCTGGGGCCCAATCTTAGTTTCGCTCTCGATCCAAATCCCCACTAATATCATGTCAGAAAGCATGCTCTCTTTTATTGGGCTTGGTTTGCAACCTCCTTACTCGAGCTGGGGAACACTTGCGAACGAAGGCTTTAGAGCCATGAAAAGTTTTCCACATTTGATTATTTTTCCGGGTCTAGTTTTATTTTTGACACTACTCGCGTTCAATTATTTAGGAGATGAGTTGCGAGATAGGTACGAGGTGCGGTAGCTGTGATTTCTATGCAGTTTTTTTTAGCTGTGCCTTGCCAAGTTCATACAAAAACTCTGGGGCAAAATCTGCTCCGTTTTCCCAAATAATAGTATCTAGATCTGGGTCAACTCTAAACTTAGAAAAATAGGTACTCTCTTTTAATGGTTTAAAAATTTCTCCTTGCAGGTGCCCATATAAATCTACTAAAAATTTAGAGTGATCTCCGAAGGTAATTTCGATCACATGGTCGCGAACATATTTTGCATTCTTAACCCAAATCATAAAAACTTTCACTCCAAAGGGGGTATTGGCTTGAGAGCATCTTTTTTTAGAGCCCTATCCCAATCATCTCATGAGCTCTACCCTATGTTCAAATGCCCACTCTAAAACTAGTGACAATACCCGCTTGGGTAAATTTCCGTCAATAATTTTCAAATCAACTATTGATAGCGAAGCTCTGTAGCTATTGTATTTCACGTGAAAATGCGGTGGTGCATGATCATTGTAAAAAATTGCAATAACAATCCCAAAAAATCTAGAAATTTCAGGCATCCGATTACTCACGTTTAATATAACAGAATTTGTTCAAAATTAAACACTTTTTCATAAATTATAGTAACCGGTTAGTTTTAGTGGGTTTAGTAGGGATTTCAGGAGTTAAAAAAGAGGTCCCCAGTCACGTTAAAAGAGCGTAGCAGGAAGCTACGCGATGACCTCATGGATGAGTACCCACGTGACTGGGGACCTCTTTTTTAACTCCTGAAATCCCTACTAAATCTATAAAATCTATCTTTATATAAAAACTAGAAAATATTTACTTTCTTCAAATAAAGATAATTCAACGGAATCAAATCTAATCCTTTTACCTTAGGTCTCACCAAAGCCATATTGGGCTCATAGTAAAGAGGGATAATCACAGCGTCTTCTTCTAATAATAATTTCTGAGTCTCTAGATAAATTTTCATGCGAGCTTTAGGATCTTTGATATTTCTCGCCTCTAAAATCTTTTCATCATACTTTTTTTCTTCTGACCAAGTCGTGCGATTATTTCCAGAGTGGCTTAAAAAAATAGACATAAAATTATCAGGATCAGGATAATCCGCACTCCAACTCGCCTCAAAAATCGGGTAAACATGGAGGTCAATCTGAGCTCGATAAGCCTTATTGTCAAAAGGCTGCAGCTCTATGGTTAAACCCAGGTTCTTCTTAAGCTCTCCCTGTATGTACTGAGCTAAGGTCATCTGTTTATCCCAGTTTAACGTGATGAGTTCTATTTTCAAAGGATGGGTGAGGTCCACCCCAGACCCTCTGAGCTCTCTTTTTGCCTGATCCAAATCAAAAGGAAGTCCCACATCCTTTGAGTAACCCAAAACTTTGGGAGGAATAAACGAAGTGGCTGGCTCTTGCCCCCCATGAAGAATCTGTGGAAACTTGCTCTTATCAATGGCCATGGCTATCGCTTTTCTAAAACGCTTATTAGAAAGTGGAAACTGGTGAGTTACCAATCCAAGATAACCTGTTTTGAGATAAGGGAATTTTCTCAAGTCACTTCGCGTAGACAATCGTTTCAAATCGAGAGTAGAAATATCGGTCAAGAAATCCAACTTACCCGATTCGTAGAGATTGAGAGCTGTCGAATCATCTTTGACAATCAAAGCAACCGCTTGATCAATATTGCCATGCTTTCCATAGTAGGTGGGATTGGCTTTGAGAACAATTTTTGACTCAATCTCATGTGCAGACAAAGTAAAAGGTCCGAGCGAAACCATACGTCCTGGTTTCTCCCATCCCTCTCCATTTTTTTCTACAACGTCTTGCCTCAGCGGAAACGTCACCCAAAAAGTGGGGATATAAACCCAATGCGCGACAGGTCGCGTGAGCTTGACCTGAAACGTTTGCTCATCTAAGGCCTTGATCCCTACGGAATTAAAATCTTTGAGAACCCCTTTGTAATACCACTCTGCTCCCTCGATATCGAAGAGGAAATAAGCATATGAAGCTGCGGTCGCAGGAGAGATCAGCCTTTTCCAACTATAGACAAAATCTTGTGCCTTGAGAGAAACTCCATCTGACCATTTCACATCTTTTCTGAGTTTAAAGATATAAGTCCTCCCATCTGAACTTAACTTCCAGCTTTCCGCTAGACAGGGAATGGGCTTCAGATTTTCATCAAAAGCCAGTAGGCCCTCCATCAAATTCAGGAGGATATAAGTTTCAATGGGGGTGTGTGCTCGATTCCAGTCTAAAGTTTCAGGTTCGCCTGGGATACGAAACGTAAAAGTATGAGTGTCTCCGTAAGCACTTACATAAGAATACTGGACAATAAAAAGAAAAAGGAAATATCGCCACATGACTTCAGTCTACTCTAAGTTAACGATTTCTAAAACTACATCTCCTAAGACTTGGGTTTGGCAACTGAGTCTTGAGTTGGGAGTCATACATCCCACCTCTTCTAGGCGATCTTGCTCCATTTCTTCCATTGGAGAAAGATTCTCTGCTCCCGACTTGACCAAAACATGACAAGTTGTACAGGCGCAAAATCCACCGCAGGCATGTTGGAGAGGTATATCCTGATTGATAGCACTGTCTAAGCTACTCTCACCCTTTTTGACTTCTATGGTCTTGTTCAGGGGTAGAAAGGTAATGCTAGGCATTTTGGGCTCCTTCTTTTACAGGTTTTTCCAACCCAAAGAGTAGCATGCGCTCAATCTCTGCATCCGTTAAACCATAGCTCGGTTTAACTTCAACGGCCTGTTCCAAGCCTGTGATTAGATCTTTCGCATAAACCTGTAAAATCCCGTCCGCATCAATCAAAAACTGAACTTCAACTCGCACTAACCCAGCCGATAATGGCTCCACCCTGAGTTTAAATCGGGCAAGACTTCTATTCTCTAAGGCACTCTCTCTTTCACCTTGGAGAACATGTATATCCACCGAGGTCTGGTTGTTTACAAAAGTGGTAAACGTCTCTCGAGCTGAGCAAGGAATTTTAGAGTTCCTCGGAATCAAACAAGAAACCAACCCTCCATACGTCTCAATCCCAAGAGAAAGGGGTACAACATCGAGTAATAGAAGTTCTCTATTATTTCCTGCTAAAATATCTGCCTGAACTGCGGCACCTAAAGCCACGACTTCATCTGGGTGCATTGAGGTGTTTAGATTTTTATTAAAAATCTCCCTAGCTACTTCTTGAACAATATCCAAGCGAGTAGGCCCCCCCACCATCACCACATCGGTCAAATCAGCTTCTGTGATGCCCGCATCTTTGAGCGCCTGAAAACAGGGAGCTTTTGTTTTTTCTAGAATAGGTCTGGCAAGAGTGTTAAACTCTTCTCGACTCCATTCTCTTTCATAATGAATGTTTTCGAAGTCAATCTTTATTAAGGTTATTTTTTTCTCAGAAAGTGCAATCTTCATATTTTCCGCCACATCAATGAGATTTGCTTTGAACTGATTGGATAAATTCTGATTTCGAAGGATTTCTTGCAGTGGATATTGTTTTTGAATTTCATTTTGGATCACTCTCACAACCGCCTGATCCAAATCATCTCCCCCCAGCGATGTATTGCCATTGGTCGATAAAACTTCGAAAATCCCATTTTGTAATTTCAAAATGGAAATATCAAAAGTTCCACCTCCAAGGTCATAAACGGCAATCAGCCCTTCTTTTTTGCGATCTAATCCATAGGCCAAAGCAGCGGCTGTAGGTTCGTTTAAAATCCTGAGCACTTCAAATCCAGCAAGACGACCAGCTGCTCTTGTTGCCTGTCTTTGGCTGTCATTGAAATAAGCAGGTACTGTAATCACCGCTCGACCGACGCCACAGCCCAATGCTTTTTCAGCAGAAACTTTCAACTCTTTTAAGATCAGTGCAGAAATCTCAATCACAGAATATTTTTTCCCTCCGATCCTGATTTTTACCACTCCGTCTTCTGGAAGAATGTCATAGGAAAACTGACTCACGACAGATTTTAGATCTTCATAGCTGCGGCCCAAGAGTCGTTTGACAGAATAAGCAGTCCGATTTGCATTTTCTATTTTTTCTTGTTTAGCTGCAAACCCTACCTTTGTCTCATGGTCTAAAAAAGCTACGACAGAAGGCACCAAAGAACGACCCTCCCGAGAACTAAGGACCCTGGGCGAACCTTTTTCTACATAGGCCACCAGACTATTTGTCGTACCAAGATCTATTCCCACTATTGGGCCTACAGCTGACATTTTAGCTGACCTCGTGTTTCATTTTTCTTGTAAAATCCCTCTCTAAAGATTTGAGATAAGACTGCGTATCTAAAAGCAGAGCGATCTTTTCTAACGCGATTTTTTGAAGCGTCCCGGTATCATATTCTTTTTCTAAAGAATTAATTTCAGTTTTTATTTTAGAAAAATGTTTCTGAATTTCTTTTTCAAAACTCATGGATTTTTCTTGCGCTTTTCTTGGATCCTCCAAAATCAATTCTTGAAGTTCAAACCAGGCCTCAGTGAGCTCTAAAGGAATTTGAGATTTTTTAGTATCAGAGACGACCCCTTCTAGCTTGAGCAAATAACTACATCTAAACTCAGGATTTTTGAGGGTGGTGAAAGCTTGATTTAGTTCACTCATTTTTTCTAAGGAAGCCTGTTTGGCCTCAGCCCCTAGAGTTGAAAATCGATCTGGATGATAGAGCCTGGATTGTTCATAAAATTTTTTTTCCAAATCTGAGAGATCAACAAAGAACTTCCTAGGAATATTAAAAATCTGAAAATAATCAACCATAGACTAAGCCGAGAAACTAGATCCACACCCACATGTTCTTTTGGCATTCGGGTTATTGAAAACAAATCCGGTTCCAGTGAGGCCATCTGTAAAATCAAGCTCTGTTCCTGTTAAGTATAAAAAAGACTTCGAATCGATCACCACCTCAATCCCATCCTTCTCAAAAACTTTGTCATTAGCACCGATAGGCTCTTTGTCAAACCCAAGCTTATAACTCATCCCAGAGCAACCCCCTCCAACAACCATCACGCGCAACC
>JAHFAB010000087.1:3058-7355 GCA_023250795.1 Bacteriovoracaceae bacterium | reverse complement strand
TCTTTTGCCAGAGGGAGTGAAACTTTTAGAAATTTTCCCGGGTGAAACTTCCTATGACGGGTTGTTGAAAAAATTACCTCTTGGGACCGACGTTGTTCATCTCATGGCACCTCTGGGTGGATTTCACGAAGAGCTTTGGGAAAAAGCTCCATTTCCTTATGTGATGACCATCCATGGAAATGGAAAACCCGGAGAGCGTTTTCCAAAAAATACTGTTTTTCTGAGCCGAAATCACGCCGAGCGCCACGGGGCGGAAGCTTTTGTCTATAATGGAATTGATCCGAAGGAGTATTTATTTGGGCCAGAGAAGGGGGTGCTAGGGAAGGAGAGTGCGTTTTTATTTTTTTCTAAAACTTCGTTGAAAGTGAAAAATCTTTCGGGCTGTATGCAGCTCTGTGCAAATGCGGGGGTTCCTCTCACGATTGCAGGTGGGCATCGTCCGCTCAGTTTACGGCTGAAAGCATTTTTTCATTCCCAGATGTCTTGGGCGGGGCCGGTGAGTGGAATGCAAAAAGCCCGGTTGCTCTCCGAAGCCAAGGCTTTGCTTTTTCCTGTGACTTGGAACGAGCCCTTTGGTTTGTCTGTCGTGGAGGCCCTGATTTCTGGAACGCCTGTGATTGCGTCACCCCAAGGAAGTTTGTCAGAATTGGTCCCAAACTCTGTGGGTCGCTTGATCCCTCTTTCGGATGAAGCGGGGTGGATCGAGTGTTTACGGTCTCCACTGCCCTGGTCGCCAGATGAGTGTAGAAAGTGGGCTTTAGAACGCTTTCATTACCTTCTCATGGCGGAGAACTACGAGAAAATTTATGAAAAAGTTTCGGGAATTTTGAGCGAAAATATGTTAAATAAAGACATTCCGCAGACAAGAGAAGGAGAATGGAGTGATTGCTCGATACCGCCGCCCTGAGATGGCTCGAATTTGGGAAGATCGCACACGCTACCAGAAATGGCTTCGCGTGGAGCTTGCCGTTTGTGAAGCGCTGGCTACTCGTAAAATAATCCCCCCTAAAGACTGGCGCGTTTTGAAAAAGCGGGGAGAGCTTTTATTAAAAAAAGGCGGAGTAGATCCTGCGAGAGTTGAGTTTCATGAAAATAAAACATTACATGACGTGATTGCTTTTACAACAGCTGTGGCTGAAAAAATCGGCCCGGCTTCGCGCTACATTCACTTCGGGCTAACATCCTCAGACGTGGTGGACACTTCTCTGTCTTTATTGATCCAAGAATCTGGTGAAATATTGTTAGACGATGTCCGAGCGCTTTTGGGCACTCTGAAAAAACAAGCTCTTCGCTATCAGAAATTGCCGACTATAGGTCGGTCACATGGGATTTTCGCTGAGCCCACTTCGTTTGGGCTGAAGTTCCTGGGTTGGTATATGGAGTGGAAGAGAAATCTCGAAAGATTAGAAAATGCTTTGGAAAATCTCCGCACAGGAAAACTCTCTGGAGCGGTTGGGGTGAACGCACATTTTGACCCTGCGTTTGAAAAAAGAGTTTTAGAGGGGCTTGGACTCAAGCGAGAAACGGTGAGTACGCAAGTCATTCCTCGGGATCGGCATGCAGAGTTTCTCGGTGTGCTCGCGATTTGTGGATCTTCGATGGAGAGAGTCGCAGTGGAGCTTCGGCATCTACAGAGATCCGAAGTGGGAGAGGTGATGGAGGGTTTTCGTAAGGGCCAAAAAGGTTCAAGTGCGATGCCGCATAAAAGAAATCCGATTTCTTCTGAGAATTTGTCGGGATGCGCGAGAATGCTTCGAGCTTATGCTCAAACTGGATTTGAAAATATCTCGCTTTGGCATGAGCGAGATATCAGTCACTCTTCTGTAGAGAGAGTTTTTTTTCCTGATGCGATGCAATTGATGGATTATGCGCTTTGCCGTTTGAACTCTGTTTTGAGCGGATTGGTGGTGTGTGAAGATCGAGTTTTGGAAAACTTGAACTCTGCAGGAAATTTAGTTTATTCAGGCCATTATCTTCTGGCTTTAGTGCAAAAGGGAGTGCGTAGAGAAGACGCCTATGCCTGGGTGCAGGAGTGTGCGATGGGGAGTTTGAGTGGGGGTGTGGGTGCAGCTGTGGGTGTGGCTGCCCAGGCTCGGCTGAGCAGAGCTGATTTTGTCGAGTTACTTTTAGCTCATGGGAAAATCTCTCGTTATCTTTCTCCGGGAGAAATCAAAAAATTAGGTTCTCTGGAGTATCAACTGAGAAATGTGAAACGGATTTATGAAGAAGCGCTTTAGTCGGAGGGATGGGGCTTTGGGACGAGCTAAGAGTGGCCAGGTGTCATCTATATTGAGTGGCCAGGCGTCATTTATACGGAGTGGCCAGGCCACTACCGAGTACATCTTAATTCTCTTCATTGGGATCAGTTCGTTTACAATTGTTTTTAAAAGTTTCATAAAGCCGAGTTTCGAGAAACTGACGAAGGCTGTTTCAGCTCGGATTTCCAAATCCTTCAGTGGCGATTTGCATAGTTTTCCGATCGGGAGAACGAGGTGAGTTGCATTGTGAGTGCTAAGCACTTTTTAGATAAAAGAAGTGGGTGTAACTAAGAGCGTAAAATCACACGGCTGAGTGAATTAAAAAAAGATTAAAAATTAAATAACTTTAAAGACATGTAAAAAAATCAAAAAAATGCTGTTTTTTTAGTATATTTTTTAAATTTATATGCTATGAACAAAAAACAAACAAGAGGTTACCATGAAAGAAAAAAATCTAACACATCCTCAAACTTTGACTGACTCTGAACTCATCGAACAAACAGAAAAAGTGGTTTTACATGAACGCGAGATGACCAATTCAGTTTTAGATCACTTGAGGGAGATACAGAATAGACGTCTTTATGCTCGCCTTGGGTTTAGCAGTTTGTTTGAGTATTGCACTAAACAACTAAAATATTGCAACGCCAGCGCTCAGCTTAGGATAGACGCAATGAGGCTCTCTGTAGAGCTTCCCGAGATTAAGGAGTCTTTAGAAAAGGGCTCGCTTAATCTTTCAGTCATTGGATCGTTTCAGAAGTTTGTGCGTCATGAGAAACAGAGAAAGAAGTCTTATTCTACAGAGGAGAAAAAGGAACTGCTCAAACAAGTGGAAAGCCAGTCTCGCAATGAGGCAGAAAAAATATTTGCAGAAATTTCGCCTGAAGCTTTTCCTCATGAAAAGCTTCGAGTATTAAACGCGACACAAAGTGAACTTCGCTTCGTTGCAGATGAAGAGCTTTTAGAGCTCATGGAACAGATGAAAGCCAAGTTACAACAAAAAGGGAATACCGATCCGAGTTATTTGGATATTTTTAAAACAGGGTTAAGAAAAGCGCTCAAAGTTACTTCTCCAAAAGAAGTTGATCTGAGAGATTCTGCGCCGAACATGCCGAAGAAATCAAAAACTCCTTCGTCTTTCACTTCGTCTGGCGAAGTAAAAGTCGAAATAATAACTCCAAATCAAAAACCCAAAACGCAAGGCAGGATCTCTATCTCAGTTTCAGAGAAAAAAACGGCTTTTAAACGAGCGGGAGAGCAATGCACCTATTTTTCAGAGATTACAGGTAAGCGTTGTACAGAAAAACACTATCTGCAAGTCGAACACATCGTGCCGATAGCCATGGGGGGAAGTTCTGAACAGGAAAATCTCACAGTTTTATGTGCCTGCCACAACCGACTGAGTGCGATTGATAGTTTTGGGATGGAGAAAATGCGGCCTTATTTGAACTGGTGAGGGCGCGTATGTTTGCAGGCTTTTGACCAGGCCTGGTCTTGCTTGGCCTGGTCTTGCTTGGCGTAATCCCCAGTGAACTTTTATCGACAAAAACTGTTTGACGAGATAATCTGTTTCTAAGTAGTTCTTGTGATTTATTCTAAGGTTTCAGAAGAGTTTAGAGAGATTATCGATCAGTCCAGCGTTATTTGGGGGTGAGGGGTGATTCAGTTAATTGTTTTATCGTTTTTGTTCCCATTGACTTTTTCTTTTGATCCTCCAGTAGAACTCAAAAATCTCAACACGCAAAATCTTTATTTTGAGGGTGGTTATAGGGTTTACAAAGAAAAGCAGAAGCTCACAGAATTAGAGCGCATAGCGGATCTAAAAAAAATGGATCCCTATTCTTTGGATTATCGCATCCCTGTTTTATGCCATTTTCTCTTAAACGATCCGAGTCCGGCAGTAAGGGGATCGGTCCTCACTCGACTTGAAAACATCATCACTTCGCATCCAGAGACCACGAGTTTAGTTTTGCCAACCCTTGGGGCATTTTATGCAAAGACTTCAGATTCGTTTGAAAAGCAGAGAGCTTCTCAGCTTCTGA
>JAHFAB010000087.1:0-3048 GCA_023250795.1 Bacteriovoracaceae bacterium | reverse complement strand
AAAGTGAGGCTATGGGCTTTGAAAGAACTGGTAAAGCAAGGCGATAAAAACCTTGCTTTACTTCCGATTTTTAAGAATTTCATAGAATCAATAAGACCAGAAGATATAAAAAAATATTTTTCTTCCTTAGATATGGCAGGGTTTATAAAGCAAATTTTGGGTGATCCCAATAAAGAGAAACCAGATTTATTGCTGTCTGAATGGATAAATTTATTGCCAGAAAAAATGATCAGAATTTTTATTTTAAAAATGAAGAATGATGATCAGGTTCATGCGGAAATATTTCCTTTGCTGAGTGCAAAGGCAAAAGAGAAATGCTTCAAGGTATTAAAGAAAATGGTTCGAGATACTTCGTCGACGACAAACGAAAAAATAGACATTTTTACTCAGTATTCGGCATTCTTCAGGCATGATAAAGATATTTTAGAGTTTTTTACCAAAATACTAAAATTAAAGTCTACTGTTTCCACAGTTCGCGGTAATGCTATTATATCTTTGGGTAAAGTTGGGAAAGAAGCCTTGCCTATTTTAGAAGAGCTCATAAAAGGCGAGACCACGACCCTTGAAGATCGCAGTAATGCTATTATATCTTTGGGTGGAGTAGGGGAAGCAGCCTTGCCTATTTTGACTGAGATCATAAACAAACCAAAATTGCCTCCCAATAAACGTGATAATGCTAATCAAAATTTTGGTGTATTAACGCCCTTTGTTGCATCAACGTCCTTTTTTGGTGATCGCAGTAATGCCATTTATGCTTTGGGTGGAGTAGGGGAAGCAGCCTTGCCTATTTTGACTAAGATCATAGACGACAAGAATACGTCTGTTAATGATCGTGCCGAGGCTTTAGAGACTCTGAAGAGAGTAGTTTTTCCATACAAAATTTATTGGATGTATCAAACTTTTGATGATTTTTTTGATGAATATATTTACATAGATTATACCAATAAAGAAAAGTTTTTTAAAAAAACATTGAAGAATCTACTGACACTGCATGATTATGAGTTAAAGGACCTGTCTATAGCAATTTTTTCTTCCGAAATAAAAAAACAATTTTTTTTGAAAAAACTTAATGCTATAAAAACTCATTTTTTAACACAAAAAATTGAAGACAATGAAGGACTACTTCTCTTAAACAAATTTTCAGAAAAATTATCTACCTTCTTTTTCGATAGCGACGAAGTTTTGAGCTCTTTATTGAGTATCACAGACTTTACAAATATTTCTGAGCCTCAGACTAGATCGGGAAATGCAGATGTCGAACCGTTGCATACCCCCTTAAATGGAAAACAAGTGCGCCTCGTTAATGTAGAAAAATCAGTGATCGGAAGAGCACTAGATGCGCTCATAATTTTAAAAAACGACAATAGTCTTCCAGAATGGGCATACTAGGCCATGAAAAAGAAACTTGAGCTGTCGGACGAAGAACTGAAGGAAAAATTTAGGGTTCAGTTGGTTGATGATATTCATATCTCTGACTTAGGGCATGATCTCTTTTTTCCGAAAAACAAAGAAGATCCAGTCTACTACTTGCCTGGTCGTACTCTGATCAAAGATTTTATCTTCCTCGCTTCTGATAAAAAAGGCCGGCAATTGCTCACATTGCAAAATGGTTTTGCTGCGATCAAAACCCTAGGGGTTGAGTCAATTCCTGTATTGGTCAAGCGTTTAAATGAGATCAATGTGATTTGGGAAAATCGTCCAGATAAAAATTCCCCAGGTTCTGTTCAGCCCTTAGCAGATCTTATTAAAAAACATAAGCAAGAGAATCCGCTATTAGTTCAGATAGAAACGTTGATTTTAGCGCAGTTTGAAAAAATAAAGTTTAAGGACTCAACTAAGTCAGAAGATATTGTAACTCAGCTCAAAGGTACTTCTCTTCGTCTGGTAGAAAAAATTATTAATGCGTTGCAATTAGATGTGGAGAGTAAAGAGGAGGTCTACAAAAAATTCCTAGAGCTACCAGAGGTTTTAGCCCAACTAAAGAAACAAAAGGAAGAGGAAAATAAAAACAAAGCGTCGCTCAAGAGACAAGAACCTTCTACTAACAAAACCCCCATAGATGATATGCAAGCAGGTTTAACTGAGAAAAGAGAATAGGGGGATTAAATTGAAGGAATTACCATAAATCTATAGTTATTCTAAATAGTTATAACCATTATCTAAATTTAGATCATGATAAATAATGCAGAGCATATGGACTCTGGTTGGATGGATCCGAATTTAACTCATCATAATATTCATTTGGACGGAGGCTTAGAGGCCTTTAGAACAACGGATCCGCATCTGCGACGACTTTATCAACAAAAGTTGATTTTCAAAAGTTCTCTATTGGAAAAACCGCCGCAAAACATGCCTGGTATTTATAGTCTGACAGGTGCAAGACAAATTGGAAAAACGACGCTTCTCAAACAGTGGATGGAAAAACTCATGAGCGGTGGATTGTCTCCGTCTCAGTTTCTATTTCTTACAGGAGAAGTTATTGATGACCACCATGCTCTGGTCAGAATTGTTTCTGAAGTCACGAACCCTAAAGAAACCAATAAAATTTTTTATCTCGTGATTGATGAAGTGACTTATATAAAAGACTGGGACAAAGGCATAAAGTTTTTAGCAGACTCCGGCCAGCTTGAAAATACGGTGCTCATTCTGAGTGGCTCTGATTTATCTTTGATCAAAGAAGCCAGAAAGAGATTTCCAGGGCGAAGAGGAAAATCAGAGTGTTTAGATTTTCATCTTTTTCCACTCAGCTTCAATGAGGCTGTGGGGTTAAAGCAGAAACAGCTTGATCTTGAGTCAGATCATTTTATAGATCTCTTGTTTGATGAGTTCCAGCAGTACCTTCAGCATGGGGGGTTTTTGACTGCAATGAATGAGCTCAGCAAAGAAAATACGATTACCCAAGGAACTTTTGCAACTTACTCAGATTGGATTCGAGGTGATTTGCTGAAGAGAGGGAAGCAGGAGACTTATTTAAGGGAGATATTTTTTGGTATTATCAAGAACTATGGCTGCCAAATCAGTTGGAACGCTCTGTCTAAACATTTGAGC
>JAHFAB010000086.1 GCA_023250795.1 Bacteriovoracaceae bacterium | reverse complement strand
CTATGACACTTCTTCGGATGGGGCTTTTAGTTTGAAATACACACAGCAGGGTCATCAGGGGGGATTTGGAGGCTCAGATCCAGGATTAGAGTTTTTAATCAATACTACAACTGGACCACTCAGTGTGGCCATGTATTCTAATTTGTCTACTGGGTACCATTTGGTGGTTGGAACTTACGATGGGACGACTCTGAAACTTTATGTAGATGGTGCATTAGTGAATTCTCGCGCAAAGATCGGAACATTAGTGACCAATACTACTCCACTGATAATCGGTGGTGTCCAAAGTGGAAAAGGTTATTTTAATGGCATTATCGATGAAGCCCAGTTGTATAACCGTGCGCTCAGTGCAAGTGAAATAACTTCGATCTTTAGTGCAGGAAGTGCTGGGGTGTGTAAATAATTTCGGGTTGTTTTTTTATAGGTGCTGTGCCCTATGACGAATTGGGGGGGGCCAGGCCGGAAATCTCACGGAACTTCAGGGAGAGATTCTTTCCCACCAATGAATTATGGTTTATTTTTTAAAATTATTTGATCCTTTAAAATAAATAGATAAGGTGTCGGCACGGCATCCTGCCTTGGGACCCTCACGCTCCTCCATGAGCTGTGGACATCCATGTCCTCCCAACGCCTCACTTATCTATTTATTTTAAAGGATCAAATAATTTTAAAAAATAAACCATAATTCATTGGTGGGAAAGAATCTTTAAAAATTCTTTGTAGATTTTAAAAGGCTTTGGATCAGGGTTGAAAAGATGGATGCCTACTTTGGAGTTTCCAACTTTAATTTTTTCTAACATCAACAAAAAGGCATTGTTTAATCCCAGTTTTTTTAATAAAATTTGGGATTTGGTTTGATTGAAATATTCTAATATTTTGTTTTTATATTGATTTTGTATTCTATTGATCTCTTCAGCGTTTTGAGGGTGTTGCATGATTTTTTTATATGCTTCATTTTCAATCATCAATTTATAAATTTCGGCCAATTTTTCGGAATTTAGTTCATTATTTTGTGATGACTGAGGATCTTGAGTTGTATATAAAAATCCAAGGGGAAGTTCTTCTTTGTTTGTGACTAAAATAAATCGAGTTTGGTGCGTGATGGGTTGAGAAATTTTTTTATAGATATGACTTTCTGTCGAAGCTGAAGCGATTTCGCTCAATTCAACCCAACCAGGAATCCAATGTGTCTGATTGATTTTTGTAAAACGATTATTTATATCAATTAGTTTAAACAATGTTTTATTTTCAGTCGGTTTCTTAAGTGAAAAAGGCGAGGTCAGCAAGAATCTACTGGGTGAGGCTGTGAGAAGTTTTTTGAGTTCGGTGGTTTTGGCTAAGGAGGTGCAAATCTCAATAGAAGTTTTATTCTTAATGATTAGAATTTCTCCAGAAGAGGGTTCGTTTGATGACATTGTTATTTTTTTTCTTACGTAAGGAGATGCGATGATTACAGTGGGTTCGTCTAATAAAAAGCGAATGAGGGAGGGTTCAGACATTTCATAGATGAGTGAGAGTTCAGACGTGTTTTTAGAGAAATCACTGTTTTGATCCAGAGTTTCAAGGCTTGGAGCTTTATGAATGATAGATTCGTCACAGATAGCTAAGGGCAGTTTTTCCTTTAGTTTAAAAAACTCGTTTAGGTCAGAGTAGGCTGTTAGAGGTAGGACCGCGCAGGTGAATAAAACTAAAAATAGAAAGAAGAGCTTCACTTCATCCTCTGCTCGGCAATCTCAATTAGCCTCGAGGGATCGAGGCTGTCTTCTGGGCACGAGGAGAGACCAAAACGAAATTTGATTTTAGAGGTTTTTTCTAGTCTTTCTAAAAGCTTTGGAGTGTCTTGGGGCTTACAATCCTCCAAAACTAACGCAACTCTTTCTTGTTCAGGAAGTGCGTAGACCGAATCTGATGCACGAAATAGGCCCTTTTTGATCAAAGTAGTAAATTCTTCGACTCTATATTTGCCCGGTTGGTATTTTTTTGGAATTTCTATCATTCCAAGCGAAAGAGAACTCAGCGATCCTTTTTCAGGGAGGAGTTGTTCCGTGCGCGATGCAAGAACCGCTTTTAGGATTTCCACTGAGGAGAGTTGTGGGATTTTTAGGCGAAGATGAATCTCATCACACTTTCTTTCTGATTCAAATTTTCCTTGATGGAGTCGCATGATTTCATGGATGAGAAGAAGTTCACTTCCCAGTCCTTCTTCAGTTCGAGTCAAAAAATCCTTCTCAGATTGTACAGCTTCAGAAAATGCAGAAGTGGGGGAGGTAACTCCACTTTGAAACCCCATTAGGCTTTTACTCCAAGCTTCGTCCCAAAGGGATTCATGTCCTTTCTGGATTTGAAATTTCAGTTGGATTTCTATGCCTTTCAGCTCCACATAAAGCGGTTGGAATTTTTCGATTTTAGAGACAACGATTTGAAAACAAAGATCCAGAGCTCGACTTAGCTTTTGAGGATCTGCGAGGCAAATTCCAGCTTGTCCGTTAAGAATGATTTTATGATTTTTCAAAAGAGGCTCATTGATTTCTGATCTACTTTTGATGAGGCGTCCAAGATCGATCTCTCGAAGTTTCGCGTGAAAAGTCCCGCTCTCAATGGCTACCAAATCTAAGAGTGAGGCCAGGGAGCGTTGGAGCCTGAGGGCATTGCCTTGGGCCATGGCAATCAGCTCTTCTTTAGAGAAATCACTAGACTGTTCTTTCTGCTCTAAAAGAGTGAGTGCGTTGATCACTCCCATGAGTGGGGTTCGCAATTCATGCGAAATCAGAGAGAGTAAGTTGGACTGAAAAGCTCGAAATAACGCATCATCTTGAGGAGATAGGGAGTGCTTGGGTTGGTGGCCTACGGCTAGAGATTCCATCATAGAGCTTATTTTGGCATGAAGAGAAGAAAATGGAAACTAAGAGCGCGCGTATTACCCCACCTGAAAACTGTTGACTAAATTAGTTAGAATTAGTATGTCTTACTGCGCTATAAACCACATCAGTGAATGAGGTAGGTATTTTTTATGATGTCTTCAAAAAATCGGTCATTCAGGATCTTAATTCTTTCGTCAGTGGTGCTGTTATACGTTGCCAGTGGGTGTCATCCAGTTTACTTCCACTACTATGGAACTTATCGAGATTATGATTACACTCAGCTTGAACTCAGGGATGGAAAATGCATCGAAGCACATGTGCAAGCCCGGGGTGGGCCGCTCGGTGAGTTGGGCCCCGAAAAAACTGAAGTGAAGGAACTAGACCTCAAGGAGTGCGTCCACCTCTTGATTGCTGTACGAATCAAGGAAAAACTGGGTTTTTGCGCGAGAGCTAGCTTTTCGGGAGAGCAAAGCGACACCTACAGTTTCGATCCTAATTGCGTCTGTTTCTCCGAAACTGAGAGCTCACACGATACTGATCTTATCGTCAATGGGGTGAAGTATCCCGTCAAAATTAACTTTAAAGATTTTACGCAATATTTTGCACCAGTGAGCGAATGTGTGCGCTTTCTTCTGCCTCCTCAAAGGGAGATCGTGAAGGCAATCACGGAGGAAGTGAAGCGGTTGCTGGAAATCGAAGAGCGCAAGTAAGAAGTGGGGGATCACTCTTCATTCCCTAGTAGTCTAAATCCGCCTTTTAAGGTATAGAATTGCACTTAAATGAACACTGACGGATTACCCCATGGAATCTAAAGGAAAATATTATATAAAAACAATGGGTTGCCAGATGAACGTGGCCGACTCAGAGCGAATGGCAGCCTTACTTGCCGAGCAAGGGATGGAGATGGCCTCTCGTCCAGAAGACGCAAACGTCATTTTGCTCAATGGGTGCACGGTTAGAGAAAAGGCTGTGCATAAAGCTTTGTCAGCACTGGGCGAGTTTCACCTCCTTAAGAAAAAAACAAACCGGCCGTTGATTGGTGTGGGTGGCTGCGTGGGGCAGCTCGAAAAGCAAAAGCTTTTTAGAAATGCTCCTTATTTGGATTTTGTTTTTGGGACAGACACGATTGATCAATTGCCAGAGATTCTCCACCGCGTTCAAAATGGTGAGAAACATGTCGTGTACGCCGATTTTGACAAGTCCATGGATTACTCGACAGAGACAAAAGTTTTTGGCCAGAAATCACAGGCTTACGTCAATATCATGAAGGGGTGTGATAAGTACTGTACCTACTGCATTGTCCCTTACACAAGGGGTAAAGAAAAATCCCGCACCATAGATGAGGTGGTGAGCGATATTGCGAGGCTTGTGACGTCCGGAGTTCGCGAAGTCACTCTGCTAGGGCAAAACGTCAATTCTTTTGGTAAGGGGAACAAAAATCTCAGAAAGAGAGAGCCCAAAGAGTTGCATAATATTATCGGAAAAGTGGGACCTAAAGAGGGAGACGAAAATTTCCCACAACTTCTCCGAGCTTTGGATGCAGATCCGCGTCTCACGCAGCTTAAGCGTATTCGTTTCACCTCCAGCCATCCGTTGGATTTTAGTGATGAACTGATTGATTGCTATTCTCCTCTGACCGGAGTGAGAAAGTTAGCAGCGAATCTCCACTTGCCTGTTCAAAGTGGTTCGGATCGGATTTTAGAAAAAATGGGTAGGCATCATAAAATAGAAAATTATATCGCGCAGATGGATCGTCTCAGAGAAATCAATCCAGAGGTTGGGATTTCGACGGATTTGATTGTCGGGTTCCCCACCGAGACGGACTCGGACTTCGAAGCCACGCTCGCTCTTTTAGATCGTGTGCAATATGACAATATCTACGCTTTTGCCTACTCGTCTCGCCCAGGGACAAGGGCTGCGAAATTAGAGGACGACGTGCCTGCAAAAGTGAAAAATGAAAGACTAAACCATATACTTAAATATCAATTAGATATTGCAGAAAAACGTTATGCCACCCGACTGGGCAAAGTGATGGAGATTTTAGTCGAGGGTGAGGCTAAAAACCAAAGTCTTACCATGTCTGTTGAAAAAACACAGAAATTAGAGCGCGTTTGGACGGGTCGGACCACGTGCAATCGGGTGGTCAACTTTGTGGTGCCATCGCCTAGAGATTTGATGGGTCGGTTTATCTCTGTAAAAATTACCGGATCCACCCGCCTCTCTCTACAAGGCAAATTAGACACAGAATATCAGGAGAAAAGTGCATGATTTTACCTCATCATGGAAAATGGCCCGGAATTCATGAGACCGCTTTTATTGCACCCTCCGCCGATATTATCGGCGAAGTCGAAATTGGAGATCAGAGCAGTGTTTGGTTTCAGTGCGTGATTCGTGGCGATGTGCATACGATAAAGATAGGGAGACGGACGAATATCCAGGATCATTCGATGCTCCACGTGACGCGTACGGTGAGCCCTCTCGTCGTTGGAGATGAAGTGACTGTGGGTCATCGTGTTACACTTCATGGGTGTAAAATAGGCAATCGTGTTTTACTCGGGATGGGAGCGATTGTCTTAGATGACGCCCAGGTCGGAGATGAGTGCTTGATTGGTGCAGGTACATTGATTACAAAAGGGTTCAAGGTTCCTCCTCGGAGTTTGGTTTTAGGCTCTCCTGGGAAAGTAGTGAGGCAGCTCAAAGCAGAAGAAATTCAGTTCTTATCTAAAAGCGCAGAAAACTATGTAAACGACGCACGGGAGTACAGCGTGTATGTACGGGGGCCAAAAAAACTGGGGGGAACGGACGAGGATCTAGAACGTTTTGATTTTGGAAGAGGAGATTCCAGATGACAGAAAAAATGCCAAAAAAATTACTGGGCAAATTAAGCGAAGTCCCTGAGGCACTCACATTCGATGATGTTTTATTATTGCCAGGGTATTCTGAGGTTTTACCATCGCAGGTGGATCTATCGACCCATTTAACCAAAAAAATCAAGCTTCGTGTACCGCTCCTCTCCGCTGCGATGGACACAGTGACTGAAAGTAAAACAGCCATCACGATGGCCCAAGAGGGAGGGATTGGAGTCATTCATAAAAACTTTCCCATTGAAAAGCAAGCTTTCGAAGTGGAAAAAGTGAAGAAGAGTGAGTGGGGCATGATCATAGATCCCATTACGATTGAGCCTAAGGAAAAAATCAGACAAGTTTTAGAGCTCATGAGAACCTATAAAATTTCTGGAGTTCCAGTTACTGAAAAATCCGATGCAGGGTTGAAACTCGTAGGGATTCTCACCAATCGCGATTTACGTTTCGAAGAAGATCTCGAGCAAAGAGTGGAAGCTCGCATGACCAAACAACCCCTGATCACAGTTCCACTGGGAACCACTTTAGAACAGGCCAAAAAAATCTTGAAAGAAAACCGAATCGAAAAACTTCCCGTGGTGGATGCTTCTGGTTTTCTCAAAGGTCTGATTACGATTAAGGACATCAAGAAACAAGAAACCTATCCCCATGCAAACAAGGATCGTTTTGGACGACTCATAGTCGGTGCTGCTGTGGGAATCGGTGTGGAGAGTTTCGAGAGAGCAAAAGCACTGGTCACCGCTGGAGTGGATGTCTTATTTGTTGACAGTGCACACGGACATTCTAAGGGAGTTTTAGAGACCATCAAAGATCTCAAAAAACGTTTTGGTTCCAGTGTGGAGATCGTTGGAGGAAATGTCGCTACGTATGAAGGTGCAGAAGCTTTGATTGCAGCTGGAGTTGACGCTGTGAAAGTGGGTATTGGCCCAGGCTCAATATGTACTACGCGAGTGATCGCCGGCATTGGGGTGCCTCAGCTTTTTGCGATTTCAGAGGTCGAACGGGCCGCGCGTCCCCACGGCATACCCGTGATTGCAGATGGTGGGATCAAATATTCTGGAGATATCACCAAGGCTTTGGCTATAGGAGCGGACTCAGTGATGGTGGGCTCTCTTTTTGCTGGAACTGATGAAGCCCCAGGCGAAGTGATTTTATATCAAGGGCGTTCTTATAAAATCTACCGTGGAATGGGAAGTCTTGGAGCCATGGCACAAGCGGAAGGCTCGAAAGATCGGTATTTTCAAAATGATGTGGACGAAGTTTCAAAACTCGTCCCCGAGGGAATCGAAGGACGAGTGCCTTATCGTGGGAGCTTGTCTTTTAACATCCATCAGATCTTAGGCGGGGTTCGCGCGGGAATGGGTTATTGTGGAGCTAAGGATGTGGGCGCTCTTCAAAAAACAGCAGAATTTGTGCGAATTACTAGGAGTGGACTCGTCGAAAGTCATCCCCATGATGTGATTGTCACAAAAGAAGCTCCGAATTATCGGTTGAACTCCTAATGCGTGAACATTCCAAAGTTCTCATTCTAGATTTTGGTTCTCAATACACGCAGTTGATCGCCCGTCGTGTAAGAGAGCTTGGAGTTTAGTCTTGTATTAAACCAGGGAGTACTTCGCTCGAAGAAATTTTGAAATTTTCT
>JAHFAB010000085.1 GCA_023250795.1 Bacteriovoracaceae bacterium | reverse complement strand
TCAAGCGAGTCTTCCATCAGTTCTTTTGCCACTACCGACATTGATTTGTCTTCTTTTTTAGCTATTTTCTCAATTATTTCATAAAGTTCTTCGTCTAAAACAACGTTAAGTCTTGGGTTTTTTGTTGGCATATAAACACCTCACACTAGAGTGTATCACTAGTGGAGAACCATTGTCAAATAATACGGCCAACTACCTGGGGCTACTTTTTCTTCTTATTCTGCAACACCGCCTGTGCCGCGGCCAATCGTGCAATTGGGACGCGGTATGGGGAACAGCTCACATAATCCAGCCCCAGCTTGTGGCAAACTTCTACTGAAGAGGGGTCACCCCCATGCTCGCCACAAATCCCCACTTTGATATTTTTTCTGGTCACTCTTCCTTCGCGAATCGCCAAATCCATCAAGCGCCCCACTCCCACCGCGTCTAACGAGGCAAATGGATCTTTTTCATAAATTTTAGCGTCAAGATAATCTTTCAAAAACATCCCAGAATCATCTCGTGAGAGACCATAAGTTGTCTGCGTGAGATCATTTGTACCAAAGCTAAAAAACTCTGCATATTTTGCGATTTCTCCAGCTGTAAGCGCTGCACGGGGAAGTTCGATCATGGTTCCAATCAAATATTCAACTTTCAACTTCCGCCCAACACTCTGTGAATATTTAGCCAAAACTTTTTCTGCTTCTTCTAAGCAATATTCTCGAACAAATTTTAACTCTCTCCAATCTCCTACCAAAGGAATCATAATCTCAGGAACGATTTTGAACCCCTCTTCGACAATGAGTTCACAAACCGCTTCCATAATCGCACGCACTTGAGTGCGGTAGATTTCCGGATAACTAATCCCCAAACGACAACCCCGGTGGCCTAACATGGGGTTGAACTCATGCAAAGACTCAGCCTTGCGTTTCAAACGATCAAAAGAAATATCTATTTTTTTCGACAACGCTTCAAGCTCTTCATCTTTATGTGGAATGAACTCATGCAATGGAGGATCCAAAAGTCGAATCGTCACAGGCAAGTCTTTCATCTCTCTAAAAATCCCTTTGAAATCTCCTTTTTGCATGGGGAGAATTTTCTCAAGTGCCGCTTCCCGACCCTGTAAAGTATCCGCTAGAATCATTTCTCTTACGGCATCAATTCTATCCGCCTCAAAAAACATATGTTCAGTTCGACAAAGCCCAATCCCCTCTGCTCCAAACCGTCTTGCGACTTTCGAATCATGAGGAGTATCTGCATTGGTTCGAACACCTAAAGTCCGATATAGATCCACCCATTTCATGAGCTCTTGGAAATCTTTGTTCAATGCAGGAGCAATGGTTGGTACATGGCCTTTGATCACTTCGCCTGTACCTCCCTCTAAGGTGATCGAATCGCCTTCTTTCAAAGTCAACGCGCCCACAGAAAACTCTTTGCGCTCATAACTAATTTTGATAGCCCCACAACCCGAGACACAGCATTTTCCCATCCCACGAGCGACCACTGCTGCGTGAGAAGTCATTCCACCACGAGCGGTCAATATCCCTTCGGCTACGGACATCCCATGGATATCTTCTGGAGAAGTCTCAATTCGAACTAATATGACTTTTCTTCCGAGATCTTTCACCCATTTTTCAGCCGTATCTGGGTCAAAAACAATTTGTCCAGTCGCAGCCCCTGGAGACGCGGGTAATCCTTTACACAGCACTTCTTTTTTCGCTTTTGGGTCTAAACAAGGGTGAAGGAGTTGGTCCAATTGCTCTGGCTTAATTCTCAAAATCGCTTCTTCTTTGGTAATTAGCTTTTCTTGAACCATGTCGACTGCAATCCGCAAAGCCGCAGGAGCCGTTCTTTTTCCACTTCGAGTTTGAAGCATGTAGAGCTTATTTCTCTCAATCGTAAACTCGATATCCTGCATATCTCGATAATGTTTTTCGAGTTTCTGATAGACACGCACGAGCTCTTGATAAGCCTTAGGCATTGTTTTTTCTAAAGACGGTAATTTTTCTCCCGTCACATGAGAGTCCTGTCTGGATACTTCATTGATCGGTTGTGGTGTACGAATCCCAGCCACCACGTCTTCTCCCTGAGCATTGGCCAAAAATTCCCCAAAAAACTTTTTCACGCCCGTCGATGGATCGCGTGTGAACGCCACTCCCGTTGCACAATCATCACCCATATTTCCAAAAACCATGGATTGTACTGTGACTGCAGTTCCCCATTCTTCTGGAATTTCGTTGAGCTTTCGATAAGTAATTGCTCTTGGATTCATCCAAGAACCAAAAACCGCGCCAACAGCTCCCCAGAGCTGTTCCCATGGATCCTCTGGAAAAACTTTTCCATTTGTTTTTACGAGTTGCTTGTATTGTTTGACCAATTCTTTGAGGTCTTCGGCTTTCAGTTCGGTATCTAATTCGACCCCACGTGTCTGCTTCATATCCTCGAATAGCGCTTCGAAAAGATTGGAGTGGATATTTAGAACTACATCCGAGTACATCGTAATAAAACGCCGGTAGCTGTCATAACTAAAACGTGCGTCTTTAGATTCAGCAATTAAGCCCTCGACTGTTTCGTCGTTTAAACCCAAATTGAGAATCGTATCCATCATCCCAGGCATCGAAGCCCTAGCGCCTGAACGGACAGAAACAAGAAGGGGAGTTTTTTTACTTCCAAAGCCCCTCTTCATTATTTTCTCTACTTTATGAAGTGCGTTCTTGACTTGGTCTTCTAAAGCTCGGGGATATGTTTTTTCTTTTTTATAAAAGTAAGTGCAAACATCTGTAGAAATCGTGAAACCCGGAGGCACAGGAAGACCCAACTTTGTCATCCCGTGGAGGTTGGCTCCTTTACCCCCTAAAAGATCTTTCATCTTCTCATTGCCATCTGCTTTACCTTGGCCGAAGGAATAGACAAATTTTTCACGCCCTGCTTTTCCGGTAAAAACGACACCACCGGGTCCGGATTTAGAATTTTTTGAATTCGTCTTAGAACTTGTCTTGGAAATACTGGTCGAGGTTTTCAGCAGGGACCCTTTCTTGGGCCATACTGTCTCTGTGCCTGACGGTGACGGTGTGATTTGTAAGAGTGTCATAATCGATTGTGACTCCAAATGGGGTTCCGATTTCATCTTGGCGGCGGTATCGCTTACCAATGGATCCCGTACTATCGGTCGTCGTACGAAATCGCTTTTTCAAACTCTGATAGACTTTATCAGTATATTCGCTCAACTCAGGCTTCTTCATCAAGGGAAAAACAGCTACTTTGTAAGGAGCCAATGAAGGATGAAAAGCCAGCCAAGTTCTTTCCCCATCAAAACGATATGCGTCAACCAGTGTCACCAAGAGCGAGCGGTCGCATCCGGCAGAAGTTTCAACAATATAAGGGAGATAGTGCTCTTTTGATTCTTCAGAAAAGTACTCTAATTTTTTACCGCTGAACTGCTGATGACGACCCAAATCAAAATCAGTCCGATTGTGAATTCCCTCTAACTCCTGCCAACCAAAGGGAAACTCGTACTCTATATCAAAAGCAGCTTTTGCATAATGGGCCAGTTCGCCTGCCCCATGTTCATGAAATCGTAGCTTATTTTTTCGAATTCCGTTGTCCTCGTGCCACTTCATCCTCACTTCTTTCCACTTTTCAAACCACTCCATGTCCGAACCGGGCTTTACAAAAAACTGCATCTCCATCTGCTCAAACTCACGAGTCCTAAAAATAAAATTCCCAGGCGTAATTTCATTCCGAAAAGCTTTCCCGATTTGAGCAATTCCAAAAGGGATTTTTTGACGCGTAGACTGATGTACGTTTAAAAAATTGACATAGATGCCCTGCGCTGTTTCGGGTCTCAAATAAACGATGGCCGCGTCTTCTTCTACGGGACCCATAAAGGTCTTAAACATTAAGTTAAACTGCCTAGGTTCGGTCAATTCGCCACCACATTTAGGACATTTTTTAGAAGCTAAGACCTCTGCCTCAAGTTTATCCGCCCTAAACCGCTCTTTACACTTCTTGCAATCTACTAATGGATCTACAAATCCTGCTATATGGCCCGATGCTTCCCAAACTTTGGGATGCATCAGTATAGCCGCATCGAGCCCTTCAATATCTTCGCGGTCGGTCATTGCCCTCCACCAACGCTCTTTGATATTTCTTTTGAGTTCGATCCCCAAGGGCCCGTAATCCCAACAGGCGTTGATTCCTCCGTAAATTTCGCTCGATTGAAAAATAAAACCCCTTCTTTTGCAAAGGGAAACCAGGTCCGCCATCTCTTTTAGGTCTTGGGTCATATTGTCATTCGATAACAGAGATTGCGTTGAATCGCTAGTGTTTCAGCGACCTTACACAGGCACTTCGCACTAAAAAATACTGCTCCACATAAGGCCATTTTTAGTGTAAAATTGGCCTTATGTGGAGCAGGCTTCAAAAATGCCCTAGTGAACATTTTTTTTTATTTGGTCCTATAGGAACTGGTAAATCTTCGTGGCTTAAAACCAGTTTGCCTAAAGCTCTTTTTTTAGATCTGCTCGATAATGCTACTTACCGTGTACTTCTTGCGGCCCCAGAACGAATCGAAGATCTGATTCCAGAAGACCATTCCGGCGCAGTAGTTATTGACGAAATACAGAGAGTACCGTCGCTCCTCAATGAGATCCACAGAATGATCGAAGGCAGGGCAAAAAAACAAGGGCTTCAGTTTATCATGACCGGATCGAGCGCCAGAAAACTGAGACAAAAAGGCGTAAACCTATTAGCCGGGCGTGCGCTTACACGCTGGATGCATCCCATGACAACAGCAGAACTTGGAGATGATTTTGATTTAACCCGCTCTTTGCAATTTGGTCGTCTCCCACAAGCCTTGTCGAGCAAGAATCCTAAGGACTTTCTGGAAAGTTACATTACGACTTATTTGCGCGAGGAAGTACAACAAGAAAGCCTTGTCAGAAACCTCGAAGGCTTCTCGCGATTTCTTGAGGCGGCAAGCTTCTCACAAGGCTCACTTGTGAATATTTCTGCAATTGCATCTGATTGCTCTGTTGGGAGAAAAGCAGTCGAAGATTATTTTCAAATTCTGGAGGATCTTCTATTAGCAACCCGTATTCAGGTTTTCACACGCAAGGCAAAACGTAAACTAGTGTCTGCACCAAAATTCTATTATTTTGACCCAGGCGTTTATCGCACACTGAGGCCAAAGGGACCACTTGACTCGGAGTTTGAGATTGATGGACCAGCCCTTGAAACTCTCATCTATCAGGAGTTGCGGGCTCTCAATGATTATCTGAGTACTGACTATTCAATTTCATATTGGCGAACTAGTGACGATCGCGAAGTTGACTTCGTTCTTTATGGAGAAAATGGTCTTATCGCCATTGAAGTTAAGAAAACTTCACGCGTGCGACGCACGGATCTAGAGGCACTGAAACTTTTTTGTGAAGACTACCCACAGGCTAAGGCGTATTTTGTCTATGGGGGAACAAGAAAGGACCGCTATGGCAAGATTGAGGCTTGGCCAGTCGGAGCATTTTTGGATGCTTTGCCGAAGATTCTTTTGCCATGATTTTCCGTCTAGAAATCACAACACAAAATTAAATGACTTTCTAATGAAACCGTGCGTACTCGCCCTTAAGCCTGATCAACTCGTCATGAGAGCCCGTCTCCACAATTTGCCCTGAGTTCATGACCAGTATTTGATCCGCGTGTTTAATGGTCGACAGGCGATGGGCGATCATCAAAGTCGTTTTATCCACCATCAATTCTTCGAGAGCTTTTTGAACCTCTCGCTCTGAAGCCATATCTAAGCTGGAAGTCGCCTCGTCTAAAACCAATATCGGTGCATTTCGTAAAAAAGCCCTGGCAATCGAAACTCTCTGCCTCTCTCCTCCAGAAAGTTTCAGTCCACGATCCCCGATCAATGTCTGAAAACTCCGGGGCAATGACTCTATGAAGTCCAAGGCATGGGCTTTTCTAGCCGCATCTCTGATTTCTTCCGCAGTGGCTGACAATTTGCCACAACGGATATTCTCTTCGATCGTATCGTTAAAAAGAAAAATATCTTGGCTCACGACTGCAAATAATTTTCTCAAATCATCTAAGTTGAGTTCCCGAATATCTTGCCCGTCGATCTCTATTGAACCCCTTGTGACATCAAAAACCCGAGGCAGCAAACTCACAAGCGAACTCTTCCCAGCACCACTTTCTCCCACGATAGCAATGGCCTTGCCTCGAGGGACGGAAAAACTCATCTCCCTTAAGACTTCTCTCTCTGGTGAATCTGGGTAGGCAAAGCTCACATTCCTGAATTTTATTTCTTCCTTAAACTCTCCAATGTGCTTTGGATCTTCAGATTCATGAAGATTCGTTTTCCAATCGAAAATTTCAAAAATTCGTTTACACGCTGCGGCTGCAGAATAAAGTTTTATGTTGACTTCGTTTAACATCCGTAAGGGACTCACCATCAAGAAAAATGCCGTAAAAAAAGCAAAAAGCTCAGGCGGTGACATTTTACCTTGGATCACTTGCAAACCACCGTAATTAATGACACATGCGATCGCCACTGCCCCAATAAGCTCCACCAAAGGGTGTGCTGCCTCTTCTAAGATCGCTGTTTTTAGTAAAGTTCTCGTAAAACTTTCAGATCTTTCTCGAAACTTATTTCTGACATATTTTTCTAAACGAAAAGCTCCCACCATTCTGATACCAGTAAAGCTTTCTTGAAGAGTCGAATAAAGTTTTGCGTTTTCCTCTGTCATCCGAGAGATATATCGCTTCAGATTTCTCCCCGTAGCTCTAAAAACCCAAAACAAAAGAGGAAAAATGAGGAAAATCAAAAGGGAAAGTCTCCAGTTCAAATAAACAGCCCCGCCCAAGAGAAATAAAAAAGTAAAGGGTTCTCGGATTAGGATATTAATGCACGACAGCCCGTTATCAATATACTGAGGATCAGTTCCCACTCTGGAAATCAAAGTACCTGTACTTTGTGCTGTAAAATAATCAGCCGAAAGCCCCATCAAGTGCTCAAAAAGATCGTTCTTAATTTTCTGATTCACCCGGGCTACGACAATACGAAGAAGATAATAATGGAGAAATCTGAAAATAAAATTGAGCACATAAAGCCCTATAAAAAGGGCTGGGAAAAGGAGAAGTTTTTTAGGATCTTTGGTAATAAAAAGATCGTTTCCTATCCAATTTACAAGAGGCACCGGGCTTGCGCGCAACGCGGCAAGCGGAACGCCCAAGAGCCCACTAGCGAAAATTAGCCAGAAGTAAGGTCGGATATAGGGCTTCAGTCTCCAAAGATCTTTCATGTTAGTTCGACTTCATAACACGAAACTTTAGAAACTTCTCTCCTTATATAATAGCTTATGTTAAGGTTTTTTTATGGCAAAAATACT
>JAHFAB010000471.1 GCA_023250795.1 Bacteriovoracaceae bacterium | reverse complement strand
CCTCTTTTTGAATTCGTCTCTCCCTGATCAAAGAATCTTCATTAGGGTTTGATCCCTTTTCTATGAATACTCGATCGTAAAACTTTCCGCGCAGGAGTCCATACTTCCGACCGACCGATACATTGGACATCCGTTTGAGTTTGAGAGCCAATAAAAATTTTTGCCTTTGTCCTGGTCCTGTTAGGTCAATCAATAAATCCACGTGTGATGGAGAACTCTCTCCAAGCGACTTTCCATCAGGGGTCAGAAAATACACGTTTGCTTCTGGGTAAGACAATTTGATTTTCTGTTTGAGCGACTCTCGGTCAAAAACCATACCCTGCCCTGAAAGTACGATCAAAGCAGTTTTTACTCCTGGGGCTCTTCCAATCTTCACTTTCTGTTGCTTTTCTAAAAGAGCCATGAAGGTTTCAGATTCTTGATCAATGCCTTGATTTGTTTGCGTCATAAGTAAGGGGGAATTTAACAGAAATTTTGCCTCTTTCCACCTCTGTTTTTTTAGACTAAGTTGCCAGCACGGGAGTCATTCATATGAAAACCATTGCAGTCATCCTTTGTGGATCAGGCTTTAAAGACGGAAGCGAAATCAGAGAGTCCGTGGGTGTTTTTTGGGCACTGAGCCAACATGCAGTTCAGGTACGGTGTTTTGCGCCAAACACGCCACAAACCGATGTGGTCAACTGTCTCACAGGAAAAACTGTTCTGGGTGAGAACAGAAATATGTTGGTCGAAGCAGCTCGCATTGCGCGGGGGGAAATTCAACCCCTTTCTGCTTTAGATACCTCGCGGGTAGATGGAGTGATCATTCCAGGTGGGTTTGGAGTGGCAAAAAATCTCTGCACTTTTGCCAAGGAAGGATCAAAGGGAAGCGTCGATCCTACTTTGAAAAAGATTTTAGAAGCATTGTATGCTGAGAAAAAACCGATTGGTGCAGTTTGTATTGCGCCGGCTCTTCTCGCTCTGACCTTTCCTGGAAGGAAATTTGAACTCACCGTGGGTGGAACGTGTGAAGTGAGCCAAGAAATTGAGCGTCTAGGACATCGGCATGTGGTTTGCTCTGCGAATGACTGTGTTGTAGATGCCTCTCACCGAGTGGTGAGCACTCCAGCTTATATGGATGACCAAGCGCCCCTTCATGAGATTTTTGCGGGCATACAAAAGTTATCCGGCGAAGTGGTGAAGATGGCAGTGGGGTAAGAATTGCATTAGGGAATTTTTTTTATTTACATCGTATACCGATGGGATTTCGTTTGGGTGTGGGTGGATTGAGCAGTTGCCGAATTGCATCGAATACTACTTTGAATTGTTTGTCATACTTGTTCTCCATATGTGCAATTTTTCTAGCCAGATCCTTATTCGTGCCCAACATCTGACGAATTCTAACAAAGGTCCGCATGATCGCAATATTCACTTCAACAGCACACTTGCTACGCAATATACCTGAAAGCATTGCAACACCTTGCTCAGTAAAAACCAAGGGTTGATATTTCCTATGAATCCCTCGTCCAATGTTTAAGGTGCCAAATTGGCACCTTAAAGACTCATATTCTTCTGGAGTCAGTTGAAACATAAAGTCTTCTGGAAACCGATCCCAGTTACGCCGAACTGCTCGATTTAGAACCTTTGTTTCTACCTGATAGAGCGCAGCTAAATCGCTATCTATCATCACACGATAACCCCGGATGAAATATATTTTCCGCCCTATTTTTTGGATGCTATAGTTTTTCATGAGCTTTTAAACAGCAAATACCGTGCCAATAAATTCTCAAAACTCATGCATGTTTTTATAAAATTAACCCTAAAGTCAGACTAAGAGTCCGGTAATCAGACTCCAAAAAATTTAGACCACTTGCCCAGCACTCCACCCCGAGGCCCAAGCCCAATGAAAATTATAGCCCCCTAACCAGCCTGTCACATCCACCACTTCCCCTATGAAGTATAGGCCTGGTGATTTTTTGGCTTCCATTGTTTTGGAAGAAAGTTCGTCTGTATCCACTCCTCCT
>JAHFAB010000470.1 GCA_023250795.1 Bacteriovoracaceae bacterium | reverse complement strand
AGATGCCGAAAGAGCTACCTATACACCCAAAGGGTGGAAGCTCATGAATGGAACTGTCACACTTTTTCCAAAAGACGATCCGTTTCCACTCACTCAGAAATTCGAAGAAAAAGAGCTCGTGATTTCAGAGTCGCCAAAGGATTTTCAGGAAATTGAAAAAGAAGTAGATGGATTAAGGCTCAAAGAATTGCAACGTTACATTCAAAAAGTAAAAAATGCAGGTGCTGATACAAAAAAATATGAAGTCAAACTCCAATCTCGCATCAGTTTGAGTTTTATTCCCCTAGTCATGTGCTTTTTGGCTGTTCCTTTCTCAACTGGTCGAAGAAGAGAGGGGGGATTGGTCAAAGATTTAGGATTATGCATGGGTCTTACTTTTTTCTATTGGCTTTTTTATTCGATCGGATTATCTCTTGGAACTAATGGTGCGTTACCGTCGTGGCTTGGTGCGTGGCTTCCGAGTGCAATCTTCATAGCTTTGACGGTAACGCTCATTGCTCGCCGACAAGTGAACTAGCCTAGTAAGAACTATTTATGGCCATACTCAAAGTTTACAAATTTCCTGACTTAGTCCTCTCTCAGAAGGCGCTCCCAATCGAAAAGATAGAGAAGTCCTTTTACCAATTGGCAGAGGATATGTTGGAAACTATGTATGATGCTCCCGGCGTTGGTCTTGCTGCTAATCAAGTTGGAATTTTACAAAGAATTATCGTGATTGATACAGATTATGATCTAGAAGAAATCCTGGAGGGTGCACTTCCGCCTAAAGGGGCTGAAATCCTTCACGGAAGTGTAATGAAGAATAAAAATCCTCGAGTGATGATCAATCCTGTGATCGCACTCAAAGAGGGAACCCAACTCTACAAAGAGGGCTGTCTCTCAGTTCCTGAATTCACGGCCGAAATCAAGAGAGCTGGAAAACTAAAGCTTCAATATCAAGATTTGGATGGTAAATCGAAAACACTGTTAGCTGAAGGTCTGCTGGCCGTTGCAATTCAACACGAAATTGATCATCTCGATGGAAGACTTTTTATTGATCGATTAAGTCCTCTCAAAAAAGAGTTGGTCAAAAAGCGATTAAAACAAGAAAGACGCGAACGAGAGTCAGGTGAAACTGAACCCGAGTTTTCATCAAAAAAGAAACAAAAAGGATTCTAAATGCTCCGATTGATTTTTATGGGAACTCCGGAGTTTGCAGTACCTTCACTCGAAGCTCTTTATAAGAAAGGCTATCCCATCCTTGGAGTTTTTACCCAACCTGATCGAAAATCTGGAAGGGGACTAGAGTTAAAACCTTCTCCCGTCAAAGCAAAAGCACTCGAGCTTGGATTACCCATCTTCCAACCTCAATCCCTCAGTCAGACCGAAATATATGAAAAGCTCCGTAGTCTCTCTCCCGATCTCATTGTTGTGGTGGCATATGGGCAAATTCTCAAAAAAAATGTCTTAGACTTACCTTCTAAGGGATGTGTGAATTTGCATTCGTCATTACTCCCTCGCTGGCGCGGGGCTGCCCCCATCGTTTGGGCGATTTTGTCGGGAGATAAAGAAACGGGTGTGACTACTCAAAAAATGGCTGAAAAACTCGACGCAGGAGAAATATTGCTCCAGTCAAAGACGGCGATCAGCCCACAAGAAAATGCCAAAACTCTTCACGACCGCCTCTCCTTGTTAGGCGCTGATCTGATTCTTAAAACTTTGGAGGGAATAGAGTCCGGGAAACTTCGCGCAACTGCACAAGATGAACAACTAGTCACCTATGCTTCGAAATTGAAAAAAGAGATGGAGATTTTGGACCTATCCCGCACCGGAGCCGACTTAGAAAGACAAATCCGTGCGTTAAATCCTTGGCCTGGAACCAGTCTCTGGGTTGGACGCGAGCGCCTAAAGATCAAAGAAGCAGTGCTCAGAAAAGATATTCAGGGATTTCAGGGAAAGCTCTTTGAAAAAGCAGGAATGCTCCTCTTAGGTACAAGTGATGGATCATTAGAATTGAAAAGACT
>JAHFAB010000084.1 GCA_023250795.1 Bacteriovoracaceae bacterium | reverse complement strand
GAGATTTTTATTATTCTCAAATCCGCAGAGTGGTCCCAACAAACGAATTTTATCCGTTTTGAGTCTGTATTCAGAATTTCTAAAACATTGGATCCCTAGGTTCATAGGTGCAGGGTTGGTTGCCTGAGTGAGGTTCGCTGGAGTTCGCCCTTCTTCAGAGTTTTGGGCAAACGTATTTTCAGGGATAATTCTTTGATCATAAACCAAATTATACGCCGAGTTAAAAAAGATCAGCGTAACAACCGAGAAAATCACAACTTCGATGGGGTTGATGCTAAAACGTTTAGAATTCTGAGTCCCACTCATATAGTCCCTGATCGGAGTTTATGGGCGGGAACTTAACTTAACTTAACTTAACTTAACTTATATTGAGGCTAGAAAAGCTTTTTTTGATGAACTAAGAAAAATCGAATTAGAATTCAAAGCCCTGAAAGAAAAGGGGGAAACCATTGCAGCACAAGACCTTCAAGGCGCAATTCAAATGATCTTGACTGGCTGGGCAAAAAAAGCTCGCGTATCAACACTTTATGAAAACTTCCATCCCTGACCTGGCCATGCATTTTAACAAATACTGAGAAGCTGCTCAATCTGCGATCTAGAATTGAATGCACTAATTGATCCCTTGAACTTTACCTTGGTTATCCCGAGGTTATATATACTAACTGTGATATGGCCCAATGCGTTAATTTGTGCTGGGCATTGCAGAATCTTAATTGATATAAATAAGGAGATCCATATGGTTTTGATCCCTGTTGTTGCGATTGTCTTTGCTCTGACCAGTGTATCAAATGCTGCTGGCCTTGAAAATTTCGAATTAAAACTAAATGAACAAATTATATTTCAATTTAATCAGGCACAAATAGAGCAAGCAAAAATCTTTAGTTTTTTAAAAAGATATTCTACTGAAGTGGACGTTGAGCATGTATTTAAAGAAGAACAAACAAAAAATATACTCGGCCCTAAGACACTGGCAAATCTTGCAACAGAACTTCTTTCAAAAGAAGCCGGGCCTTCAGATTCTTATCCTCAAACCTTACCAGAAATTAAAAACGACCAGATGCATTGAGCGAGATAGAAGTGATGTACAAAAGTTCTTATTTTGCCGATTTAGACGCAATCAATGAATTCAAAAACACTATTATAGAATTCAGGGATGCACTAAAGCAGGCTGATCTGGCAATCTCTAATCTTTTTGAAGCTTCGAAAGTGGGCAGTCTAGATCCTTCCCTAATCGATATCCGTTTAAGAATAGAAAAAATGATTGGATGGGCAAAATCAATTAGAATCGCGACAATGGTGATTGGACAAAATCCTACCGATCTTTATCTAGGTTATTTGGACAAGAAGAAAATATGTTGCGATGTTTCTTTACCAGAATACGTTTGGTCTTCGCGCAAAGACATTAGGATTTTACATAATGTATATCGTCTTCCCAGTCTCAAGGGCGGAGAAATAGATCCCTCCTATGGTCCCAGTATTTTTGTAGATCAACTAACTGAGGATTCTTTAGACCGTTGCCTGTGGGTTGACGATAATGAAGACTGGCATTCCGTTATCCGAAGAAAATACACTGCTGATAAATTCTCATGGGCCCGTTTACCCCTAGTTTTTTTTGTAAGATCACTCCTATTATTGAAGAAGAAAATACACATCAGCTAATATTTAGCCCTTTCAAGTCAAACTACAAAGAAGAACAGATTTATTAACTGCAGTTTTTTCTTCTAGTTTTGTTTATGGTTTTACATGCCTGTGGCTGACAGTAATGCAAAAAATTTGCCACTCTCGAAACCGCAAACGAAATATATAAAATGGCATTTCTTATGAAGAAGCAGAAGTTTTCAATTAAATTTCTAGATCTTTCAGAATCCGAATTGCAGAAAAAAACTGTTCAATAGATTAATTGCATCGCGCACGAAGGGGGTTCTGAAAAGCATCTCCGGGATATTAGAGGAATTTTAATGGATTATTAAACTTACTTTAACTAAAGAGTGGAAAAAAATAGAGTTATAGTTTCCGGGCTTCTCGCAAATCATGGGGTCAAAGTCCTCACGAGGCGGAACCCAAAAATCGAGTAGCGGCTGACGGGCAAAATGCCAGCTGCGATAACGGGATTCTACAGACGGCGCATAATTGCCTTAAAATCAGGCTCGAAACAGAATTTGCGACGGAGTAGTTAGTGGGCTCCTATGTCGCGGTGACCTTTCATGTCCCCTTGTATTCTGGAAAATGATGCCCGCACGAATAGCAATAAGGAAAAAATCTATTACACCGTCTACATTGAGGACATCGAACATAGGTTCCTGAATAAAATCCCAACTCCAAAAGTAAATTAAGCGTATCTACTGGTTGACAACCACATTTTGTACAGGCTGCAATCCACGGGGAAGAATTAATGACAGTGATTTGGTTAGGAGTACCACAATTATTACAATAGACCTTAAAAAAATCGTTGATCATCGTATAGCTCCTGGTGCTACTCCAGGTCCTGCTCCTGAAACCAAAATAGATGCTAAATCTGGATTATTTTGCATAAATGGCTTAAATTTTTGAATAAGTGCTAATTCCTCGCTTGTAGGGGGTCCAGAGGGGAGCAGTACAGCTTCTATAAATGTTACTTTCTCAACTTCAGATGAAAAAATCTTTGTTACATTTTCTTTCATTTCCTGCCCAGTGCTATGACCTTTCTGAATAATCTTTTGAGTAAATGTTCCACTTAATAAATTAAAAGTAACTTCCCCAGAAGAATTAATATGTATTTCACCTGCAGCCATAACTACTTCTCCTTCAGAAATATGAAGGTGTTTACTCCCCACCTCCCAGCCATTTTTGACTTGCCCAAAGGCAATACTGCCCTTTTGTTTAATTACGAATGTATAGAATTGATTTCTCGGCAGGGACCGTATTGGAACATCTCTAAAAATTCTCCCCTGAGACTCTGAAAACGCTATATCCTTCGGAGAGTGGTTTAAATCTATGACTTGATTTCCAAACTCAACAGGTAATGGTTTACCACTATTTTGAGCCATGCCTGTATTTTGTTCACCTATTTTATTTTTGAAAACACTTCGAATATTTTTAGATCTTACTTCTGCGCTAAATGACAGCGATGGAACTATTTTCAACTCTGGGGCTTCACGCTTGTTCTGCTGGGTGATGAGATCAATAACAGCTTCTCTCCATCTCTTCTGCTGTGCTCTATTAAAGCCAAGCTTACGCAGGGCTTTCTCTCCCTGTGCGAAGCGAGTATTCATTTTTGCTAGAGTGGTTTGAACTAATCCATTCTTTGTTAGAGTTACTCGTTCTGCAGAAGTGAGCGATTGCACAGGCTTTCCAAACAAACTCTTAGCCATTAGGTCCGTTATTTGTTTTGATTCAGCTAAATCCAATGTTTGAGTAAATCTTTCAGTAAATGGTTGTTCAAAATTAGGAAATTGATATTGAGTATTTGCTGTAAACTCTAGAGTTACGCCTTTTCCTCTCCCTCCCACAATAGGTACACCCATATTTGACATCCATGCATTGAGCGAGAGAGGCTCTGCTGGTGAAAGAGTTGGATCCAAAACCCGCATTTGGATTTCTCCAGTCATTGGATTTCGCACATTAACAACATTGGCAACGTGCCACTTCCATTCACCGCCACTCCCAGTAATTGGATCAAAAAATTTTAATGACTGACCCTCTGGACCTGGAATACTACTAATCCAAACCTTACCAGTTTTAATACCTTGGATGTCAGCATCGAGCGCGAGCCGGTGAGCAAAATCAGTGCAACCACAGAGCTCATCACCCATCCTATACTCATAGGGAGTTTCAACGTCGCTTGCAGCCCTGAGCAACAAATCCCTTGCCCCCTTTGTTGTTAGTGTGTCAGCAATAGGCAAAGCTTCAGAATCTGGGACACTTGATGTAGGAAGTGTTGTGCCAGACTTAAGCTTTCCATACTTGAATATCTGGCCAACTCCTTTTGCACTTTTTACAGCCCACGGAGCTGCCCAAGCTACATTGAGAACACCTGCTATAGCAGAAAGTGTAGCTCGTCCAGGATGTCCTTCTTTCCAAAGAAGGATTGCTTTTCTAAAATCATCTTTTGCCTGGATTGTTCCTAAGCCGGTAAAAACAGCAAGCATCCCACTACTCACTAGTTGTATAGCCGCCTTAAACTTTGTCAAATTCTCTGGAGAAACTGCGCCTGCACCTTCACCAATCAGACTCAAGGCTGCGACGAATGCAATCCCTCTCGGTCCTAACTTTAAATAACCATCAGTACTTCCCATTTCCTCCCATATTGTTTTATCGTGAAGAGGCTCATCGACTTGGTTTGTTTCTTTAACCAGTGCTTCGGCTTGAGCAAGCAATTCACCAATCAAGAGATTTTTTAAAAAAGTAGCACATAATTTTCCAGTAGGGTCTGCTTCTGCAAACAAAACAAGCACAAAAGACACAATTGCATAATCTCGTGTTACCTCAAGAAATGTAGCTGCATCCTTGAAATAGCCATCTTTTTGCTGTTCTAATCCTTCAATGTGGACTGTCTCGAGCTTGAGTGAAGCTAAGATATATTTGTACAGTGGAGCCAGTGCTCTTGCATTATAATGTTTTTGATTAAGCTCAAGCATGACATTCATCATTTTTTTGAATCCAACTTCTAATTCTGGATCCTGAGACACCTCAAGCATGGATAGACGCGTTACATTCAGGGCGATCTTTGTTTTTGCGGCATTTTTTCGATATTCATCAGCGATAGAAAATATCTCTCTTTTCTTGTCTTCTAAAAAAAGTGCGTATTCTTGATTTGACATATCAGACGGCTTGTTTAAGAAAAAATCAGAAATTGTAGGGTCATCACTTGCAATTACTTCTTGCATAACTGGAGCAAGCGGTGATGTAGGGGTTGGTAAAGCATCAACACGCGGTAAATTTGTTGCAACAGGCATAATGGTGCTGCAGGTAACTGCATCCAGCTCCTCACAATTACAAGGATTACAACTCGTTCCCCACCAGGGATAGGAGGCATCCGCTTTCACAGGTCCATCAAAATAATATCTTCGTCCATCAGCTGGGAGACTAATTGTCCAGTATTCACCATCATCAGATTTATTATAGATAAATGAAAATCCAAATATACTACCAAAAAAAGCACTATATGAACCTTCGCCAGGTTTTGCATAGGCTGGGGAATATTCACCTGGCCGTGCAGGTATATTATTCTGCTGTGTTGGTTTTGTTTGGTCTGGAAGCACAACATCATCTAATCGAGTATATAAATAGAGTTCTCTCAGTTTTTTGTAATATTTTCTAACTGGCATCTGATTATTTGGATCGGTGATTGTGCGGAGAATTTCTCTTAAGGGTGCTGCTCGAACAATAATCCGCTCCTTCTGTACCTCAAGAAGTGAGGATACAACTGGTAGCTCACGTAAGGCTTTTTCAATTATTGTAAGAGGTTTCACGCCATTTTTTTTATTAGTTTCTACCTCAGTAAGAAGATTATTCCAAAAAATTATTGCACCTTCAATATTAAAAATTGAAATTGAAATATGAATAAGAGCGTTAGCTCGCATCTCAGCTAGTGAATAATAATTCTCTATCCGCTCTCTTACGAGAGATTCCTTAGCAAGAAGCATTTCTGTTTTTTTCAGAAATGCACTCAATGCGAGAGTAAAGGCTTGTGAGCCATTAGCCATGATGGCTTCCTTTTGTCGAACTTGGTTTACACAAGCTAACGACCAGTCTCTACATGCAAGATTTTCTATTCCAATTCCTGTTTTTTGAGGTAATTTCAGTTGCTGATTTTTTTCTTCAAGCTTCCTGTAGCTTTCAGCAAACTGATCAGATAAGTTAATAACTGGAATTGCACTTGCATTGCGAGCGGACTGCTGTGAAGTAAATAAACTCATCTCAGAAAGCAGTTTTTTTTCTTCTCGAATCATCACCTTTTCAAGAAGTTGTTGAACAAAAATCCACTTTTGAAGATTGGCGAACTCCCACGTACCAGTTAAATTACTAAATCCATTACTAATTCTGATGCCTGTAAAAGCACTAAGCATATTTCCATTCGTTTGAAGCACGTTTAAATTCTGAACAAGGGCAGCTCTTTGATCAGTCAGGACTTTCTTACGTGCCGTACTTGTCCCAGGCTTCATAAATTCAAGATCATTTTCTCGAATCTGGATCAGTATTTGATTGCGCTCAATAGGCCAACTTTGGGAAAATGCGCTGAACTCTGACATAAATTTTTGCATCTGATTTCGATTGGTTTCTTGAATAATTGCAAATTTAATCCGCAATTCCATCATTTCTGGAACCGTAATTCCAAAATGCCTATCATCAATTTGTCCGTTAATTTCAAATAAATCTAGACCTCTGGGATCACACACATGCTGTATAGGCATTACGTCTCTAAAGTGATACTGATTGCTTGCCGGTGGGCTTGATTTATCAGGACCCATCACTCCCCGTAATTGGCTGTATCCAAAATTTCCTGATTTGCAAGGTAGGAATTCCTCATTCAATTGGAACCGATCTTCAGGCAATCCTGTTCCCACTGAATTATCAAAATCCAGATGCTTATTAAAAATGTCTTCAATGCTCACTGCCCCAGAAGCATGGGCATAAATAAACACAGAAAACAGAAACAAATACTTGCTCATTTGCTTCATTTTAAAGCCTCCTCACTCACTGCCGCTTGGTCTATAAACGGGTCACACATCACGGTGCGAGTCAGACTGATTGTCTCAGCCACACTTTCTTGATCATCATCGGTCGCCTCTCCATTTATTACATTTTTTTGATGTAATATTTTCATATTTTCTAGCAAATACCCCATTTGAACCGATAGCAATGGACATGTGGTCTGCACGGCGGACTTAGCTTCTTCAATTTTTGCATTATATCGAACTACCTCCTTCAGCTGATCAGGAGTCAGATTATTTTCGTTTCCTAAATCATTGTTCTGGGGAATTGGTCGAGCAATGGGGGAATTTGAGTTCCTGTCCTTATCTTCGGAAGGTATTATTGGATCTGGAGAAATATCACGACCTGTGGCCTTTCCCTGAAAACTGGAAGATGGCGAAGTTTTGGATGGACCTTCAGGTGAATTACAACCTATAATAGTCAAAATCAGAGCAGACGTAAAAAATATATTAATCTTAAACATAAACTCCTCCACCATTGATTGCCATGATTGTCATTTTTTTAAAATATGACCTCTCCATAAGGCGTAGTTGGATCCCCATTCAAAATAAAGAGTTCAGGGGTTTTCTTTGACATTAGGGGCATCAACGAAAAGGAGAATCTAGCGGTCTCTGGTCTAAATCCAGTCCCGGGGCCGTGGGGACAGCAGGTAACTTCCAGAGTGCCTTGTGTCATTTTTAAGTACCCCTCCAAAACCTTATCGCCCTGATTTTGATT
>JAHFAB010000469.1 GCA_023250795.1 Bacteriovoracaceae bacterium | reverse complement strand
TGTTTGTACAATTAGAACTACGCCCGTCCCAGCAATACACTTTATTATCACCCTGCCCGCAAAGTGATGTAATACCAAAACCACGATTTGATTCATTAGGTAAGTCATATAAATAATTTAATTTCGGAAGACTTTTAGCTTGAAAAAAAGACTCTTTACTGAAATCAAATCCTTCAGGAGAAGTACAATAAACCTCGTTGTTCACAATTACACAATGAGCATTACCATCCCCGCCAAGAGAGGTCACACCAGATTCAAAGATTTTATTCATTAGTTGAGGTTGATACAAAAACTGGCCATCAAATGCAATAGACCCATAGGATGACCAACCATATAAGGAATCTCCTACAATTGCAAAAACCACTGGAGCCCCTCCCTGAAAGCTAATCATTCTTATATTTTTCACATTTTTATCAAAAATTTTTACCGGCAATAAACTATCTTGAACGGCTGGGAAAGGGTTTTTAGCACCAGTTGGTATCAAATGTGGTGAAAGATAATTAGTGCCCCAACAATACAAAGCTTCACTTACAATTGCACAAGTATATTTTAGACTAGCAACTACCTTTGTAACTCCTGAGCTAAAAATTAGGGCAGGTGTAGTTTGAAATCCTCGTTTTCCATTCCCTACTTGGCCATGCCGATTATCGCCCCAACAAAAAAGTGCTCCTTTTGGTTTTTGAATAAAACAAGTGTGCGTTGCTCCCATCGCAAAGGAAGTGAATGCAGGTGGAGTTGGGGGAGATGAACCCCCACAACTTGTAATCTCCTTTACATTGTACACAAATTTCCTGTACGGATTTGCATCCATCACTTTCCCACTGGGACAGGGACTCTGCTTGTGGCGGCAAAACTTACCATAAATTTCTATCCCTACTCCACTCCCAGCACTCAAGGGGTAAACTCTTGCCCGAGGATCATTGAGTGGCCCAGAGGCTTCGTCATCCTGCTTGAGCCTATGGGCCTCTTTCTTGGCTAGATTCTCAAGTTTAAAAAACTTGCCGTCTTCTAGTTTCCCTTTAATATCATCGTGTTCAAAAAACTCACCCAGTCTTAACCCTGGTTTTTTTTCCTTGATGAGACAAAACTGCTTTTTAAACTCTTGTTCAGCTTGGATACCTATGAGCGTTAAAACATTTCCAGCAAAGTCCTCTTGATTGTGAGACGCCAATTGCCTGTTTTGGTTGACTAACGTCTGAAAAACAGAATATGCCACTAATGTGGCCCCCCCTGTAAATATGAGCGCTATGACTAGTGAGTTTCCTTTTTGACCTACCACACGTCCCTCTAATTAAAACCTTTGTTATTGTCGTTATGAGTTAAAAATATTGTTTTTTTTCCTTCATAGCTCTTCGGTAAGTTGAAGAAATAATTTACCTTTTTTTATTTTTCTTTGGTTCTATGGGTGAATTTGCAGACAGGGCATGCGCCGCAGTTTACTTTCACCCGAGAAAGTCGCTCCGCGTTATCTATTTTGCCCTCTTTTTTAAGCGTAGCCTTGCATAGTCGTGTGCGTCCGAATGCTCACGAAGTAGCCCATCTAAAAAAACAGGATCCAAAAAGGCAAACTTCTTCGCGCGTGTTTTGTGGCATGTGTGCAAGGCTCGTTTGTGAGTCATATTTGCAGGGAAAATTTGTGAGATGTGTTTTTAAAAATGACATTTATAATTATATTTTTTCTTCAATAAAAAGCTATTTTTTAATTGTTTTTCATAAATTATTTGGTATGAACTCATCTAGAAAAACGAGGTCATTTATGAAAACTACAGACATCAGAAAACTATCCGACTCAGAGCTTCTGGAGCAGACAGAAAAAGCTGTTTTAGTAGAACGCGAAAGCACAAACCTGGTTTTAGATCACCTGCGTGAGATCCAGAGTAGACGACTTTATGCCAGGCTCGGGTTTAGCAGCATGTTTGAGTATTGCACTCAGCATCTAAAATACTGCAACTCCGGAGCTCAACTTCGCATAGATGCTATGCGCCTATCTTTAGAACTTCCGGAAATCA
>JAHFAB010000083.1 GCA_023250795.1 Bacteriovoracaceae bacterium | reverse complement strand
TATGTGAAGCTCAATAAACGCATTCCCCCGGAAATGCTCATGAGTGTGAATGGGATCGAAGAGCCTTCACGTCTAGCAGACCTGATCGTTGCACATCTGAATCTTAAATTAGAAGACAAACAAGAGATTTTAGAACTAGTAGACTCTTCCAAGCGTCTCGAAAAACTCCTCCAGCTCATGCAAGGGGAAATTGAGATTTTACAAGTCGAGCGCCGCATTCGAACTCGAGTGAAGAAGCAGATGGAGCGCTCACAAAAAGAATATTACCTCAACGAGCAGATGCAAGCGATTCAAAAAGAACTTGGGGAAAAAGACGAGTTTAAGGTCGAATTATTGTCTATTGAAAAACAAATTCGCACCAAACCCATGAGTAAAGAAGCGAAGGAAAAAGCGACTCGAGAGTTGAAAAAACTCAAGATGATGTCCCCGATGTCGGCTGAAGCCACGGTCATTCGAAACTACATTGACTGGATGATTAGTTTGCCTTGGGCAGAATACAGTGCGGATCGAAACGATGTGCAAATGGCACAAGGTGTTTTGGATGAGGATCATTACGGGCTCGAAGAGGTCAAAGAGAGAATTTTGGAGTACTTAGCCGTTCGTGTGCTGACAGATAATAGCAAAGGGCAGATCCTTTGTTTTGCAGGTCCTCCAGGGGTGGGAAAGACATCTTTGGCCAAATCCATTGCCAGGTCTTTGAATAAGAAATTCGTTCGCTGTTCTCTGGGCGGAGTGAGAGACGAGGCAGAGATCCGTGGCCATAGACGCACTTACGTCGGAGCTCTTCCGGGGAAGATCGTCCAATCGTTGAAAAAAGCGGGCACTTCGAATCCTGTATTTCTACTCGATGAAGTCGATAAAATGAGCATGGATTTTCGCGGCGATCCTTCTTCGGCCTTATTAGAGGTCTTAGATCCAGAACAGAATGTGGCATTCGGAGATCACTATTTGGAAGTGGATTATGATTTGTCCAAAGTGATGTTTATTTTGACTGCGAATGCACTTCATACGATCCCGAAGCCATTGTTAGATCGAATGGAAGTGATCACGATTTCGGGTTATACAGAGGTTGAAAAATTTAATATTGTGCAGAAATATCTCATTCAAAAACAGATGACCGCACATGGACTCAAGATCGGAGATCTCGAAATTACAGACGACGCGGTTTATGCTCTGATCAGGCTCTATACGCGAGAGGCAGGAGTGCGAGGTCTAGAGCGCTCAGTGGCCACGCTTTGTAGGAAAGTGGCTCGAAAAATAGTAGAACGCAGGTCGGCTGAAAAAGTGGTCGTGACGGACTCTTCTGTGATTGCTGATAAGAAAGCAAAGATTGTAAAAAACAAGAACGGGACTCCCTTAATCGGGGCCGTATTGAAAGAAGCTGTGATCTCTGACCAACATTTGGTGAGAATCATGGCCGCAGATCTAGAGGAGCTTTTAGGACCACCGAAGTATGCCCAAGGGAAGGTCGAGGATCACCCCGAGATTGGTCTCGCCAATGGTTTGGCCTATACGGAGGCAGGCGGAGATTTGCTTCAAATCGAAGTGACCGTGGTGCCGGGTAAAGGGCAGGTGAAAATCACTGGAAAATTAGGCGAAGTGATGCAGGAATCTGCAGCAACTGCAATGAGTTATGTGAGATCGCGCGCTGAGCTTCTGGGGTTAGAGCGGGATTTTTATCAGTCAATTGATATTCACCTCCATGTCCCAGAGGGAGCTGTGCCTAAAGACGGTCCTTCGGCTGGAATTACAATGGCTACAGCTATCACGAGTGCTTTGACGAAGATTCAGATTAAAAAAGATGTGGCAATGACGGGTGAAATCACCCTTCGAGGCCGAGTTTTGCCTATCGGGGGGCTAAAAGAGAAATTGCTCGCCGCAAAAGTGGGAAATATCAAAACAGTGCTGATTCCCAAGGGAAATGTGCCAGATCTTAAGAAAATCCCAAAAGAAGTCACTGAGGGGATGAAAATTATTGCGGTGGAACATGCAGATCAGGCTCTGAGGATCGCCCTACTTCTCGAAGATCCAGAGCGATTTTTGGCCAGAAAGACGGATGATTTAGCCTTAGCACGGTTTCGACTGGGCGAATTAGCCCGGGATGAGTACGGCAAAGGCACTTCTGGAGCAGTAAAGCATTAATTTCTTGACCCAATCGAGCGGGTCGTCTATTTTCCTTCTGCTTCCTAAAATGACTCTTTGAGAAAGGAACAGGAAAGAAACTGCATGCCAACAATTAATCAACTGATTCGCACTGGGCGCTCCAGGAAATTTTGGAAAACAAAATCTCCTGCTTTAGAAAGCTGCCCACAAAAACGCGGAGTTTGCACACGCGTTTACACTACTACTCCTAAAAAACCCAATTCTGCCCTCAGAAAAGTTTGTCGCGTGAGGCTGACTAATGGTTATGAGGTGACTTCTTATATTCCTGGGATTGGTCACAATCTTCAAGAGCACTCTATTGTTCTAATTCGTGGTGGCCGAGTGAAGGATTTGCCAGGTGTCCGTTATCACACAGTGCGGGGAACTTTAGATTCTCAGGGTGTTGCAAATCGTAAACAAAGTCGTTCTAAGTATGGTGCCAAGCGTGGTTCCGGAGGAGCTACCGCAGCGACTGCAGCAGCCCCCGCCGCCGCAGCAGCAGAAGCTAAAAAATAAATCGAGGTTAAATAAAAATGGGTCGTAAAACATTTATTAGAAAACGCGAAGTCCTTCCAGATCCAAAGTATAACGATGTGGTGATCACAAAGTTTGTGAACACTTTGCTCAGAAGAGGGGAAAAATCCATTGCAGAAGGCATCATGTATGGCTGTATTGATGTGGTGCAGGAACGTACTGGGGAAGATGGATTGAAATTGTTTAAAAAAGCTTTAGAAAATATCAAGCCCATTCTCGAAGTAAAGTCTCGCAGGGTCGGTGGTGCTACTTACCAAGTACCTATCGAAGTGAAGCCCAGCCGACGTCAATCTCTGGCCTGTCGTTGGATGATTGATGCAGCTAAAGTGAGACCCGAACACTCCATGGCAGAGCGCTTAGCGGCTGAGACGATCGAAGCTTCCAACGGCCGTGGTGGAGCAATGAAAAAACGAGAAGACGTTCATAAAATGGCCGAAGCTAACAAGGCTTTTGCGCACTACCGCTGGTAGTATTGCTAGTACTTCTTCTTAGAATCAGGTATTTTGTCACAAATGGCGGATCCTTTGCTTGAGTCCACTCGTAATATTGGCATCATGGCACATATTGATGCGGGCAAGACTACAACCACAGAGCGCATTCTTTATTACACAGGCAAGACTCATAAATTAGGAGAAGTACACGAAGGAACGGCCGTGATGGATTGGATGCCTCAGGAACAAGAGCGTGGCATTACGATCACTTCGGCTGCAACCACTTGCTTTTGGAAAAGCCATCGAATTAATCTGATTGATACTCCAGGGCATGTGGATTTTACCATTGAGGTCGAACGATCTCTACGAGTCTTAGACGGAGCTGTGGCGATTTTTTGTGCAGTGGGTGGGGTTGAGCCACAGTCTGAAACAGTGTGGAGACAAGCCAATAAATACCGGGTTCCGCGTATTGCGTTTATTAATAAAATGGACCGAGTGGGTGCAGATTTTTTTGATGTCGTGAAGCAGATTCAAGCAAAGCTTTTGGCTCACCCTGTACTTTTACAACTTCCATTTGGAAGTGAAGATGAGTTCAAGGGTGTGATTGATCTCATCGAAATGAAAGCGATCATTTGGAGCTCAGAGGACTTGGGCGCGACTTTTGAGAAGGTGGAGATACCGGAAAGTTTTAGAGATCAGGCTAAAGAATATCATGAAAAATTACTCGAAGCTGTAGCAGAGTTTGATGAAACTCTCATGAATCAGTACGTCAACGGACAGCCCATGAATCCTGTCGCGATTCGCAAAGCGGTGAGACAGGGATGCATATCGCTATCGATCATACCGGTCATATGCGGCGCGAGCTTTAAGAATAAAGGCGTACAACTATTGTTAGACGCGATTGTGGATTATCTGCCATCTCCTCTCGATATTAAACCGGTCGAGGGTTTAGATTTAGGAAAAGATTCTAAGCCCACTACGCGCAAAGCGGATTCGAAAGAACCCTTTTCTGCTTTGGCGTTTAAAATCATGAACGATCCATTTGTGGGGCAATTAACTTTTATTCGGGTTTATTCGGGCCAAGCTGAGACGGGAGAGATGCTTTATAATTCTTCGAAGGACAAAAAAGAGCGAATGGGTCGCTTACTAGAAATGCATGCCAATAAAAGAGAAGATCTCAAAGAGGTCAAAGCAGGTGAGATTGCTGCGGTGGTGGGGTTACGTTTTACTACGACTGGGGATACTCTTTGTTCTGAAAAGGCACCTATTTTGCTCGAAAAAATGGAATTTCCAGATCCCGTGATCTCCATCGCAATTGAACCCAAGACTAAAGCAGATCAGGAAAAATTAGCGATGTCTTTGCAGAAATTAGCAACAGAGGACCCCTCTTTTCGGGTGAGCACGAACGAAGACACGGGCCAAACTCTGATCAGTGGGATGGGGGAGTTGCATCTAGAGATCATTGTCGATCGGATGAAGAGAGAGTTTAAGGTCGAAGCCAATATTGGTGAACCTCAAGTTGCTTATAAAGAGACATTGTTTAAAAACGCACGAGCGGAAGGTAAGTTTATTCGTCAGTCCGGTGGACGCGGGCAGTACGGTCATTGTGTGATAGAGCTTGAACCAATGGAGCCAGGTTCTGGGTATGAGTTTGTAAATGAGATCCAGAGCGGCGTGATTCCAAAGGAGTTCATCCCTGCCATAGATAAAGGAATTAGAGAGACTATGCTCGGTGGGATTGTGGCGGGCTATCCAGCCGTAGATATCAAAGCGACTTTGCTTGATGGATCTTTTCATGATGTGGACTCTACTGAGATTGCCTATAAAATTGCGGCTTCTATGGCTTTCAAGGAAGCAGCTCTCAGGGCTGGGCCTTTGATTTTGGAGCCAGTCATGTCTTGTGAGATTGCCTGCCCTGAGGATTATGTGGGAGCGGTGATTGGAGATCTAAATAGCCGTCGTGGAAAAATTATCAACATGACTGTGAGGCATGGACTTCAGCAGATCAAAGCAGAAGTTCCTCTGGCCACGATGTTTGGATACTCGACGGCTCTACGGTCTTCGTCGCAGGGGCGAGCGACTTATTCGATGGAGTTTTCACATTACGAGCCTGTTCCACCAGCGATCGCACAGGAAATTAAGATTAAGATTGGTATAATGCCTGCTCCTACGAGCGAGTGATGTGGTTTTTAATTATATTCGATCTTTAAAATTTCCAGCTCTTCTTCTAATAACCGGCCCTTTCCACTCTCCGGTTTTTTTAAAATAATGGCATCCCCTACTCGGTGCTGAAGCAGTGCTTTACCCAGAGGTGAGATCCAGCTAATCAGACCTTGTTTGGCATCGGTCTCGTCTATCCCAACAATTTTGTATGCCTTTTGCTGGCCCTCTTCATTCTCGATGGTCACAGTCGCACCAAATAGAACTCGATCTGATTTTTGTTTTGAGGGATCGATCACCTCTGCGGACTCCAAACGTTTGGTCAGAAAGTGGATCCTCCGATCAATCTCACGCAACCGGCGTTTCCCATAAATATAATCTGCGTTTTCAGAGCGATCCCCATTCGAAGCAGCCCAGGACACTGTTTTCACCACAGTGGGCCGATCTTCATAAAGAAGTTTCTTTAATTCGGCCCTAAGCTTCTCCTCTCCGTGAGGAGTGATGTAGTTTTTTTGCATAGCTTCAGAAATAATGGCACAGATATCCTATGACTGTCATGCTTCGCTAAGAGAACAGTCGCAGTAATAAAACCATTGTTAAAACAATAGGTTGTCTTTGTTGTTGGTAAAGTGTTCATCAAACTAGACACTTTTTAAAAAACAGTGTATCTTGTTGTTATGGTTAGTGAAATAGAGTTAAAAACCGTTTTAAGCGAATGGTCTTATAGTTCGGAGAAAGTAAAAAAACTGATCCCAAGGAATCTCGAATCATCAAAACTGATCAAGTCACTTGAACCCGATTTGGTCTGGGTTATCCAAGGTGTGCGGAGGTGTGGCAAGTCCACGCTCTTGTATCAATGGGTGGATCATTTTCAACTCAATCCCCAGCGTTGCTATTTTATTAATTTTGAAGACCCACGGCTAATTGACTCACTCGATTTTCATCTTTTAGATCTGATTATAAAAGTTTCCGAGCCTACTTTTGAAGCGAAGTATTTTTTTTTAGATGAAATACAAAATGTACTGGGCTGGGAAAAATGGTTGCACTCTCAAATTGAAAAAAAATCGAATCATCATTTTATTATCACGGGTTCAAATGCAACTTTACTCAGTGGAAAATTATCCTCCGCTCTTACGGGTCGACATAGGAATATTGAAGTTTATCCGTTTAATTACTCTGAGTTTAAACTGGCTTCCACAGAGCACTCTTTTGAAAGTTTTATTAATTTAGGTGGATTTCCAAAAACTTTTTTTACTCAAGACCCAGTGGGTCTGTTGAGAGATTATTTTCAGGATATTGTAGAAAAAGATATTAGAAAAAATACAAAAGCTCGCTCAAATATCACTCTGCAGTATCTTGGGAAATGTTTGTTTGAATCCACGGGTTCTGAAACCAGTCTTCGAAAACTTTCAAATATTTTAGAAATTTCCATAAATACTATAAAGTTATACGTGGAGGCTTTTTGTAATTCCTATTTGATTTTAGAATGTCCTTATTTTGCATATTCAGAAAGAAAACAATTGGTTCGATCTAAAAAATATTATCCCATTGATCTTGGAATGGTGAATGCCGTTTTGTTGAATAAAGGGCAAGATTTAGGGAAAAAGCTAGAAACGGTAGTTTTTCTAGCTCTTAAGAAAAAATATAAATCTGTTTATTACTGGAGAGGGAAGGGAGAAGTGGATTTTATTGTGCAAGAGGGGTCTGAACTTATTCCTTTTCAAGTGAGCTGGGATGGAGCAAAAGAGCGACATCTGAAAGCTTATGAAGAGTTTAGATCTGAATTTAAAAAAGTAGGAGAACTCGTTTTTGTGACTAGAAGCAATATTGAGGAATTCCTAGAAGCCGAAGTGGGTGTGAGTCGGTAATTTTTTTGAAAATTCGATCTTCAGTTAATAAATAACCTTTTAGGTCAATTGAACATTGAGCAATGTGGGCGTCAGGCGTAGAGACATGAAGTCCTCGTTTTGAGAGTTCAGCGCGCAAAGCTCCTACTCGAGTCCAATGTTCAAATGAAGAATCACAGAGCTGTAACTCCTTTAGAAAATCTATAAGATCAGAGCGTTCAGAAGCACTCAAATTTGCACTCAGTAACTCTGCAGCAACCAAAGAAGGGAGATAAACTCGCCCTTCTTTCAATGCAAGATCTAGGTCGTCAAAAG
>JAHFAB010000468.1 GCA_023250795.1 Bacteriovoracaceae bacterium | reverse complement strand
GAAAGAGCTGACGAAGACCTGCGAATTCTCTCATTTTCTGATAGGTTTGAGTTTACCTATGTCCAAAAATAAAAATCATCTCAAAACTGTATTGATCACTGGTGGTGGAAGTGGAATTGGATTTGAAACCGCTAAACTCCTATTGAATAATAAATCCTACCGACTCGTTCTCCTTGGAAAAGACCGAACGAAATTAGAAGATGCAGTGAAATCTCTGGGTGGAATTTCGGATCAACTCAGCTCAGTCGTTTGTGACCTTAATCAATCTAGCCAAATCAAAAAAGCAGTAGAAAAAATAATAGCCACACACCAAGAGATCTATGGACTGGTCAATAATGCTGGGATCTATCCATTTGGGGGGATTTCTTCTACAACCGAAGCCGGCTGGGATGAAGCCATGGGCGTGAATTTGAAAGCGCCTTTTTTACTGATTCAAGCTCTTGTACCTAAACTAGCAAAAAATCCGCACGGAGGGCGCATTGTCAACGTGTCCTCAACCGCTGGACTACTCCCCAATCACTTTGCGCTTGCCTACTCGGTCTCAAAAGCAGCACTCATCCACCTCACTCGAACCTTGGCTAAAGAGCTAGGGAAGGACAATATTACGGTCAACTGCATTTGCCCTGGGATCGTCAAATCCCCCCTACACGACGCCTACCACCACAACGAATCCGAACTCGAAGATTTCTACGCTAAGCGAGGCGCCGCTTTCCCCTTAGGCAGAGTGGGCGAACCCAGAGATGTCGCTGGAGCTATCCAGTTCTTTCTCTCCGAAGACGCCGCTTGGGTGACAGGCGATACGTTTATTGTAGATGGGGGACGGCTACTGCTTTAGGGGTGTCCTGAATCAAGCTGCCTTTTTATAAGAAGGCCTTAGTTTTTTTTCCTTTTTTTCTGGCAAGGCTAACTTGTTCTCAAACTCAGCAAGCGTTATTTTTGGCTGTTTTCTCCGTGCTTAATCATTTTCCAAAACTTCGAGCTCGCCATGAGAATCACCTCTTCTAAGTCAAAGCCCTCCACCACAGATCTCCTTCGTACCACATTTATTACCAATTCTGCTTCATTTTTAGAATAACAGAAAATTTTCTTTCCTTGCAAGGTACTTGCCCTCAGAGTATAAAATGAGCTATGAAAATCTCACTCAAGCAACTCTGTGGAGAGTTTTGTACAGAACGTGGGAACCCAGGTCTGCAAGAATTAATCCGACTTACGATCGAAGCGATTGAAAAAAAAAACCATCTTGAGTTGGATAGAACAGGAGTTCTGATACTTTCCATTTCCTTTATTAATGAATTTACTTCGAGAATTGCTGATCGTTTTTCCCTGCAAGACTTTGAAAAAGCGGTCTCATTTTCACCTTTATTAGAAGAGCTGTATCTTTATCAAATCAAAAGACAGTTTGAATTGAAAAAAAAGTAGGTTCTTCGGACTTTCGCATGGGTAACACGGTTTCGAATTGCAAGACCCAGAGCGCATAATTTAATACATTAAAATCTGGAGAATAAAAGCAGGACCTCCACCCACTCAAATCCCTGGAGTACTTCCCATCTTTTGTTTCATAAACTCACTTCCAAACCACAGCGAAGCTCTGTACAAATTATGAGCGGTGCAAACAAGTTCTATATTTTGCTCTAAACTGTCGTGACTAATTGCATAAGGAATCACGTGATCTAGCTGGAGTCTTTTAGTCTCAGAGCATCTGTGGCCGGTCTTCTCATCCACATGCTCGCAACGGCTTTGTGCTCTGACCCAAACAGCCCGCTCTGTTTGAGCGGAGCAGTGGCGGCTCTGGGTTTCAAGGGGAGGGTGAACTTTGTTTTGAACTTCAGCCGGCTGAAGTTCCTCTTTCATCTCCTCTTTTTTCCTCTCCTGCCTCCGAGTGATTCTCTGAGCTTTCCTTATAGGATCAATGCGGTCCAACATAAAGTCAGACATCATATGAAATAATTCCTGATAGCTCGGGCTTGGGTTTTGATGGGCCGTCAGGTCTTTTATCTCCTTAAATTTTTTCATCA
>JAHFAB010000467.1 GCA_023250795.1 Bacteriovoracaceae bacterium | reverse complement strand
AAGAGAGAGAGAGAGAGAGAGAGAGAGAGAGGGAGTAACCCTCTAATTTAAAAGTATTTTCTTCTTCTATTTTGAAAAAATGATTTTGGATTTTAACCCCATTTTTTGATGAACAAACTAACAAGTGTAAACTTCTTTGACAGCCCTGGGGGATTCCGTATTGGCTCAGGGCACCAGATTTTGCTTCTCTTGGTGTTACATTGGTGTTACACTATCCCCAAGAGGTGCCCGTGCCAACCGCAAAAAAAAGAATTAACCTGTGCGTTGATGATCGTCTGTACAATGAGATAGAAAAGCTCAAAGCACTCAATAATGCTCCCTCCTTGTCCTCCGTGGTCATTGAGCTTGCCAAAGAAGCTATTGAGCTCAGAGAGGACCTCTATTTTTCTAAAATTGTGGAAGAGCGAAAGGATGAAAAAACTATCTCTCATGCACAGTTTTGGAAAAAAAAATAAATGTGGAATATTGTCTATAAAAAATCTGTCACAAAAGATTTGAGAAGGATTTCTAACGATCTCAAATACATCATTCGCAGAGCCATAGAAGAAAAACTCATCACAGATCCCTTAAGGTTTGGCTTACCTCTTAGAAGAAATTTAAAAGGACTCATGAAATTGAGAGTTGGAGATTATCGAATCATTTATTCCATAGAAAAAGAAACAGTCACTGTTCATGTGATAAAAATCGGCCACCGCAAAGAAGTGTATGATGAGTGAGGGTTTCAAATCAGGGGTCTCCCTCAGAAGTAAAGAAGAAGTAAAATTTGACTTTAATGATTACAATAGGTTAGCGAGTAGACCTCTAGGGAGGTATTGCGGATGAAACTCTATTTAGTTCACTGTGGATTCTATGACTCTGAGCTTTGTGATGGAATCTACGAATCCCATATCAATTTTTTTGTCGCAGCAGAAAGTTTTGAAGACGCCAGAGCGCGAGCAAAACTCATTCCTGAGTTTAAAATGAAACGAATGCATATAGACGGCCTACAGGAGATCGAAGCTGTCAGTGGGATGAGAATTGATTTAAAAAAAGACATAACACTCGGAGATTCAAACATCATTAATAGCCATAAACACCGTGATCTTGCTGTGAAACGTATTAGCTCATAAAAAGTACCGTGTATCCCTCCCGGCTCATCAGAGTATGGACTGAAACTCCACCAGATGGAACCTTCGACGGCTTCACCCACTCTTTGACCAATTTATCCAAAGCCAAAATCAGCGCTTGGCCACCTGGTTTTAGGCTCCTGGCGATTGCCTCTAATTCTGATTTTGCAACACGTTCTCCAGCAGAGGGGGAAAGTTCTCCGATGACGAGATCAAAAGATTCTCCATACTTTAGAGTTTCATTCAACGAAACACCTTCTCGAACACTGAGACGGTCACTTTGCAAACTAAGTCTTTGGGCATTTCGCCGTGTAAAGGTGGTGGCCAACAAATCACGATCGGTCGCAAGAACATGTGCCTGTGGCCACTTTACTAGACTGAACAAAGGAAGGGCGCCGTAACCGCAACGGAAGCACAGTACCTGCGAAGGCGCCTGGCGCGGCAAAGCGTCGAACAAAAGCGGCAGCCCCTTGGACAATCTTTGGGGATCATCACCTCCAAGATCGAAAGGACGTTCCAGCTCAAGCCCACCCACACTCACTGTATCTCGCAAGTAAAGCGTTTCTAAGTCTGGGACAGACAGAGTAATATTTGAATTTGACCGAGCTCCCGAATCAGGCTGAATTCCAAACACCCCATGCCTCAGTCCCCGAGCGATTTCTGTGAGTGATCCAGAAAACCCTTTACTCACCTCCTCGATCACAGGCGCAAGATCTCGAATCACCACTAAACGGAGTGTGCCATGGGGAGCAAGCCTCGCGCAGCCTTCTTCGACTAAATGCTTTATAAAGGACCTGCCAATTCGTGCGGGAACATTGCACAGAATCCAGTCGTATTTTTTATCTCGTTCTACTTTCTCGGTTAAATCCCGAAAACCAAGGCTCCCTAAAACGCGAACATTTTTGAGATTATTTTTC
>JAHFAB010000466.1:405-2025 GCA_023250795.1 Bacteriovoracaceae bacterium | reverse complement strand
GTAAAAAATCATGATCAGCCGTCAAAATTTCACGCACATCATTTTCACGCATTAATATGGCACTATGTATGTCATGAAACAGGTTTCCCATAGGGAGATGGAGTTCAGATAATGTTTGCTTCAAAACCTCAAAATGCCTATCAGTAGGACTGAGAAAACTAATACTAACAGTCTCAAAAAACTGAGAAATAAAACTGAATGCATTTTTAGAGCTCAAAGGCTTCGAAAAAACCCTAGGATGAGTACTGACTCTCAAAAATTCATAAATCACTCCATAGCTCAAACAAAAAAGCGTGTGTTTTTCTATCAGGCTATCTAGGCATTTTTTTGTTTTCATATGTTCAGGAAAATCTTGGTTGACACGGTATAATAAAATATTGGTATCAATAAAAATCCTCATCTACTGATCCTTTTCTTCCATGATTACTTCAAGCTGATCACGATCTGAAATATTAATTTTAGGCAATCCCATCGCATAACTAGGGAGAGTCATTTTTGTAATATTTTTTTTCCGATTCTTAAAATGATCAAGGCCCATTCTTAAAAACTCATTGACGATTTCTGTCAAAGTTCTTTGGTTGGAGGCAGCAAATTTTTTTAGTTCGATAAAATTTTTCTTATCTAATATTAATGTTGTTCTTTTCATGTTCGTTACACCTCTATATATGTTTAATCATATGTTTAAAACATATATATGTCAAACTTAAAACTCTCCCACTCACTAGTGCTGAGCAAGCCATAAAGTAAAAAAATATAAACTCTCTATTCATGCTATACCCCGTTCATGAAGATTTGGCATCTCCGTTCAAAAGCAGGCAGAAATTTTCTCCTTGGCCACCCTTGGGTTTACTCCAACGAACTCAAAGAGAGTCCTGCTGGAATAGAACCCGGATCTCTCGTAGAACTGAGCGACTCCTCTGGAGGACTTTTAGCAAGAGGTTATGGCAACCCTGACTCGCTCATCTCATTTAGGGCGATGACCCGCAATAAAAACGATGATTTTGATTCACTCATTGAACTGAAAATCCAAACAGCGGCCACATTTCGTAAAGAACTAGGACTTGAAAACACCAGTCATCGCCTCATCTTTGGAGAGGCAGATGGTCTACCGGGATTGATTATTGATCGTTATTTGCTCAAAGATTCCCAAGTTTATGTCATCCAATCCCATACGGCCGGGATGGATCATTTTATGCCCCAAATTTTAGTTGCACTAGAAAAACTATGTGGCCATGAATGGCATAAAACAGGGATCGTGTTAAAAAATAATTTGAGTGTCCGAAAATTAGAAGGCATCAAAGAAGAAGAACCGAAAATAATAAAAGATATTTCTGGCATCGATCTTGAACATGCCCTCATCAAAGTTTTGGATACAGGGTTTTTTGTCAATCTCGTCCATGGCCAAAAAACTGGATTTTTTCTAGACCAAAAATCTAATATCGAACTTGCAAAAAGATTTTTGGAAGATCAGTTGCACTCTCACAAACTGAATGCACCGGAAATTTTAGATATCTGCTCCTATGTCGGACAATGGGGAGTGCAGTTGGGCAATGTCTACAAAAACCAAAGCGTTTCTCCCCAAGTCACCGCTCTGGATGCCTCTGCCAGCGCACTCAGCTT
>JAHFAB010000466.1:0-395 GCA_023250795.1 Bacteriovoracaceae bacterium | reverse complement strand
ATCCAAGGGGACGCACTCAAAGACCTCTCCCAGCTCCCTGAAAAAAGTTTTGATGTCATCATTTGTGATCCACCCGCTCTAATCAAAGGGAGAAAAAATATTCTAGCTGGAAAGCAAGCCTATTTTCAACTCAACTCACAAGCTTTTAGATTAATCAAAAAAGGTGGAATGGTGATCACCTGTTCCTGCTCCTACCTCATGGAAGAGTCGGAGTTTTTACAGGTTTTGAGAAAATCCAGCTTCCACGAAGAGAGGCACGTAAAATGGATTGGCCGTGGTTTTCAATCACCAGATCATCCTACATTAGCCGAATTTCCAGAGGGACAATACCTCAAAGCTTGGATAGGAATCGTGGAATAACGGCTTTCCCTAAACCGAGCGCTTGAGTTTTCCTG
>JAHFAB010000465.1 GCA_023250795.1 Bacteriovoracaceae bacterium | reverse complement strand
TTGTTGAATAGACCGTAAGCACCACAAAATCTCGCTCGTTGTTTCACGTTCCCTCAAGACAAGTGCTTTGGTATGAGAGACAAGTTCAGCGCTTCCCCATTGTTTGAAATTTTGCATATCAGTTCTCCATTTCTTATGGACTCGTATAGCACGGGAAAAACGCCCCCTTTTATACGTACGAGGATTGGATTTTAGGGCGCTTTTCAAAGAAGCTCTTGCGCAGGGTTGTTGGGATGTTTTAGTTGAAGCAGCGGTGTTTCTTGGAGGTGATCATGCCATTTAGACTGGGGTCAGAGCCATGAGAGCAGATTAGCAAGATTTCGTGTCAACAAAATTCGACCTGAGTAAAATACTTTTTTTAAATTTACAGAGTTCATGCTCGACAAAATCGATCCTGCAAAAAAGCTGAAGAAAATAGAAACGCAGCGAAAACCCAGTCCATTCAAAATGAAGTAATCGCTAGTTCTCCGGAGAATCTCGCAATGCAAAACTCCTCTACTCCGCCAGAGAACCTGCGCAAGCCCAAACGGTGTCCATACTCCCACGCCTAACCCATTATAACCGCTCATTTAAAAAATTGACAAACCACTACGGTGACTACTTATAATTGGTCATAAGAGTATGTATCAGCTTATATTTATCTCATTAGAAGATTATGAGTCATTATTAGAAACAACAGATGTGTTTTTCAACCCTGAAACTATGGAAAAACTGGAGCTAGCACTAAAAGATGAGCAAGACGGAAGAACATGGACGAGAGATCGCAACGGACGTTGGAAAAAAGAGAAAGCGCGTTTGAATATTAGCTCTAGAACGATTTATAGAAAGCAGAAGCAGCTGAAATAGGCTATTTTTCCCAAGTTATTTAATTTTAACCTTTTAAAATAAATGGATGAGTGAGGCTTTGGGAGGACATGGATGTCCATAGCCCATGGACGGGCGTGAGGGTCCCAAGGCAGGATGCCGTGCCGACACCTCATCCATTTATTTTAAAAGGTTAAAATTAAATAACTTGGGAAAAATAGCCTATTTCAGCTGCTTCTGCTTTCTATAAATCGTTCTCGAATTAATCCCCAGAAGCCTCGCGGTCATGTTCTTATCTCCATCCGTTGCTTCGAGAGTTTTACGAATCATCAAATCCTCAATTTCCTTGAGGGAAGTCCCTAACCGTACGGACACCGTTTTATCTTGATAAGAGTTTTCTAAATCGGCAGAAGCACCCTGCAAATGAGGGGGAAGATCGTTCGCCTGGATCTCTGGTCCCTTGCAAAAAACCATAGCTCTTTCAATTGCATTAGAAAGCTCTCTCACATTGCCAGGCCAAGAATGAGCCATCAAAATTTCTAAGGCTGTTTCTGAAACCGTTAACACTTCTTTCTGATACCTCTGTGCAGCTCCCTTCAAAAAATACTGTATGAGCAATGGCAAATCTTCCCGATGTTCTCGCAATGGGGGGATTTTTATTGAAATCACCTCTAACCGGTATAACAAGTCCTGGCGAAATTTCCCTAGTTTAACACTCTCAGACAGATCTTGATGAGTCGCTGCAATCACTCTTACATCAAATTTTTTAGTCTCGGTCGCCCCAAGGCGCCTCACTTCTCGCTCCTGTAAAGTCCTTAAAAGTTTTGCCTGCAAAGTGAGTGGCATATCTCCAATTTCATCTAAAAAGAGTGTCCCTTTATGTGCAGCTTCAAAAAGTCCAACCTTCGCAGCCAAGGCTCCGGTAAAAGCTCCTTTTTCGTGTCCGAAAAGCTCTGATTCCATGAGTTGTTCAGGCACAGCTGCGCAGTTGAGCGCAATAAAATGGCCCTGAGAACAAGCACTCTGTTCATGGATACAATGTGCAATCAATTCTTTTCCAGTCCCACTTTCTCCGGTGAGTAAAACAGTCGCAGAAGTAGGTGCAACCTGATTTATTTGATTCCTCAATATCCTCAAAGAGTCAGAATCACCGATCAGTAAATCTTGGTGGTTATTTTCCGGTTTAGATTTTTTCAAACCGTAATTCGATCTTTTCAAAGCCAT
>JAHFAB010000464.1 GCA_023250795.1 Bacteriovoracaceae bacterium | reverse complement strand
AATTCGGCATGTTTTAATTCCCAAAGACAGGTCCGTGCAAATCACTGATACCGTTTTTCGAATTGCTTCCGGTGGTCTTGAATATGTTGAAGTTTCACAAGTCACCAATCTTGTCTCTGCTTTGAAGGAGCTAAAAGAGGCTGGTTTTTGGGTTGTAGGCTTTACAGAACATTCCGAACAGAGACTTGAAGAAGTGCCCAAAGACATTGCAAAAGTGATTGTGATTGGGAATGAGGAGAAGGGAATCCGTCCATTAGTTCTTGAAAATTGCGACTTTAGAGTAGGACTCGAGTCTCGTGGTGAATTGAAATCACTGAACGCATCCGTTGCGGCAGCATTGTCTATGACATGGGCTGTCGGTAATTCCAAATGATTTGCGTCATCATAATATTCGTTGTTTCGCATTAATTATTTGCTTTTCTCTTTCAAACCAATATATTAGCTTCCAGTTTCACAAAAAAAGATATGATTTCTGGCTTCAACTTTTTGAAAAAAAGTAAAGATGCCGGAAATTTTTTTATCTTTTTTTTGAAAAAGATTTTTTAAAATACACGTTTTTGCGTGGAAACTGCTGGCGTAGCTCAATTGGTAGAGCACCTGATTTGTAATCAGGGGGTTGCGGGTTCGAGTCCCATCGCCAGCACCACTTCTTCAAAATATGTTTTTTAAAAAGTGAGTGGGAGGGATACCCAAGAGGCCAAAGGGGACAGACTGTAAATCTGTTGGCGTTAGTCTTCGAAGGTTCGAATCCTTCTCCCTCCACCAGTAGTTTTGCGGAGATTTTATCATTCACGAATTTATGTTCGTGATGATGTTGTGAAGTTTATTTTTCGACTAGACGAAGAAGACGACGAAGAGCCGACCAAAGCGACCACAGAAGGTCGCTGCGGGAGTGCTCGAGGAAGTCTGATGAAGTATAGTCGAAAAATAAACGAGCAGTGCGGGTGTAGCTCAATGGTAGAGCATCGGCTTTCCAAGCCGAGGGTTGAGAGTTCGAGCCTCTTCGCCCGCTCCAAAAAATCCGCTGATGTAGCTCAGTTGGTAGAGCACACCCTTGGTAAGGGTGAGGTCATCGGTTCGAACCCGATCATCAGCACCAGATATTTTGTAGGTTTTTTTAACAAGAAAAGGAAAGTAAAAAGGAGATCGCATGTCTAAGGAAAAATTTGATAGGTCTAAACCCCACTGTAATATCGGAACGATCGGACACGTGGATCATGGGAAGACAACATTAACGGCAGCAATCACGACAGTGCTAGCAAAGTCAGGACTAGCAACGGCAAGAGCATACGATCAAATCGACAACGCTCCTGAAGAAAAAGAACGTGGAATTACAATCAATACATCACACGTTGAGTATCAAACAAAAAATCGTCACTACGCTCACGTAGATTGCCCCGGACACGCAGACTATGTAAAGAACATGATCACCGGCGCTGCCCAGATGGACGGAGCAATTCTAGTTGTGTCAGCAGCCGACGGACCAATGCCACAGACAAGAGAACATATCTTGCTTGCCCGCCAAGTAGGTGTGCCTTCTATTGTAGTATTCTTAAATAAATGCGACATGGTGGATGATAAAGAATTAGTAGATCTAGTGGAGATGGAAGTTAGAGAATTACTTACACTCTACAAATTCCCAGGAGATAAGATCCCAATCATACGTGGATCAGCATTGAAAGGGCTAGAAGGAGATCAAGGGGAGTTTGGAGAAAAATCATTAATTAAACTGATGGAAGAAGTAGATCGCTACATTCCACAGCCAAAAAGAGATAAAGATAAACCATTTTTAATGCCAGTAGAAGACGTGTTCTCGATCTCAGGACGGGGAACAGTGGTAACCGGCAGAGTGGAAAGAGGAATTATTAAGGTAGGCGAAGAAGTAGAGATCGTAGGAATCAAGCCAACCACAAAGACAGTAGTAACAGGTGTTGAAATGTTTAGAAAACTCTTGGATCAAGGTGAGGCAGGAGACAACATCGGAGCCCTATTACGTGGAACTAAGAAAGAAGAAGTGGAAAGAGGCCAAGTG
>JAHFAB010000082.1:4143-7567 GCA_023250795.1 Bacteriovoracaceae bacterium | reverse complement strand
AAGATACTGGCTGGTTACCATTGTTGAAGAATAAATTTCAGGCAACTGGGAACGGCCCGATCCAACTCACTAGTGATCGTAAAGCTGAGTTTAAAAACCAAGTGGAGACCGAGCTGCGTCCGGTGTTACGGAATATGGATTTTGCCGCTTTTGATTTTGAAAAAGCATGGAGAGAACTGGAAAAGATTGCAGAGCTAGTGAAAAAACAGCTCGAAAAATGACTGCGCTGCCTATTTGTAAGAGGGGGTAACTTGAAATTAAACCCTACCTATTTTAGACATTGACTGTCGATAATAAGTAGGGTTTAATATATTAAGAGGGTCATATATGCCACACTCTAGGGAACGTCATATTATCTCTCTTTTACAAAGAAAGCTCAAATTTGCGCCAGTTTTAGCTCTTCAGGGAACAAGACAGACAGGTAAAAGCTTTCTAGCAAGAGAGATATTAAGTGGGAAAATTCCCCACTATTACTATGCATCTCTAGACAGGCTTTCAGTACGAGAATTTGCGATAAAAAATCCAGAGACTTTTCTTAAACAACATTCAGAGTTTAAAACATTTGCAATTGATGAAGCTCAAAAAGCCCCTCTATTATTTGACGCCATAAAATATGAAGTGGATCAGAAAAGAATTCCTGGAAGATATTTTTTATTAGGTTCCACTGAATTCTCCAAACTTTCGTTAATCCGTGAGTCACTTACGGGAAGGATGAGTCGTGCAAGACTTTATCCCATGAATCTCGCTGAAGTTTATGCACTTCCTCCTAACCCTGTAAAAAATCTGTTTTGCACTTTAGACTCTCCTCGATTCACTCGACAACAGTTTTTAACTCACTTAGAACGTGGGGGGATGCCTGGGATCTTTGGTGTGCAATCAAAATCTGAACGTGAGTCTCTGATTCAAGACTGGTTAGAACTGACAGTGAGTCGGGATGCGATCCAATTTCCAAAAGTAAAAATAGAACCAGATCTCTGCATGAAGATTCTTCAAAAAGTAGCTCTCTTGGAAGCACCGGAAGCCGGACTCATTGCAAAAGTGTTAAAAGTAGATTTGAGAAAAATTAAAACTCATATTCATGTTCTGCAAAGTTTATTTGTCCTACACGAGCTCAAACCCCATTCTTTAGGCATCGGAAAACCAAAGTTTTTTCTATGTGATGTTGTTTTTGCTAAAATTCTTGGTGCTGATTTCGAAAGACAACTCCACACTTGGCTCATCCAAGAGCAGCTCTCTCAACGAGCCTATCGAGATGATAGACAATCAGAGCTGTCTTATTATCGTACACCCAAGGGGAGCTTGATTCATCTCGTAGTAGAAACACCCGGAAAAGAACTTTCGGTTGTTAAGGTTTTTTCTGAAGAAAAAATTTCAGAGAGGGATCTTGAAGTTTTAAGAGCTTTTAAGAAAAAAGCACCGCCTGAATACAAAACCCATCTTTATGGATTGGCTTCCGATCGCCAAGACCGCAAAAAAGAGGGGATCCAGATTGTGGACTGGGAAGCAGTGGGATAAATTCAACTCGTTAAAAGTCTACTTGAGATAAATCGAGCTTTGTATATAGATCATGTTTTAAAAAGCGCTAATATTTCAGCGCTTGCCCCCAGAGGAACGAAAATCCCTCCATCTTCGCTCATCTCTAGGATTTGAAATCCACGTGCAAGGAGTTTCCGTACCGGCACACCGCAACCCTCCCAAAGATTTTTTAAAACGTAAAGGGCTACGCCCTCAAAATCTCGTCCAAAATTTACAATTCTAGAAAAAACTAAATGGTCCCAAAATCCACGTTGAGCGTTTACAGCCCCATCTTTTGTTTTAGTCCGCACTAAGGCCGCACCCTTTTTCGCACCTGTGACAATCATCGCAACCCCACCAGCGAGCTCGCGAATAAAGCCTTGCCAACTGACGCGCGAACGACACCTAATCAGTAGATGCAAGTGATTTCCCACGTTTGCATAACGATAGACAGAGACATCCCAACGTTTTTTAAGCCGATCTAGGAGCGTGGCGATGTGATTACAATGCTGTGGCCGCAACATTGAGAGTTCCCCCCGAGCTTTTGATGAACGCAATACAACATGGAGTGCCTGCTTTGGATCAAAGGGGCGTTGAGTTTTACGTTTTCCTTTTGCGAGTTCTCCACCGTGAGCCCTTTCTTGAGTGCGGCGATTAAAGCCTGGGAGATGAAGTTGAATTTGTTTTTTTGACTTCATGTTGATCTGTATATCATTAGGGCAATGGTATTTCAAGCGTAATAAGTAGAATTTATTAACCGGTGTATTTTTAGTGGGTTGGGTAAAAATTTCAGGAGCTATTAGAGAGGGTCTCAGCAGCGTTAAAAGAACGCAGCAGGAAGCACAATCACCCTAAACTCTTTCCAAACTAATTTCGACCCCAGAACATTCTCACTTATGTGCTAAATTCATAGTTCTAGGAAAGCTTTAATACTTATATCTTCGTCAAGATCAGGCCAGTGGATGCCATAACCTCCTGGTGAAATCTCAAATTTTGTCCTTTGTGCCGTAGTGGCATTCATAAGGCGCGAAAACCAGGCAATTGGTATCGAAACCTCTCGACCATCACTCATGTTCGCAGAGATCTTGTCATCACTGACTGATACTTGGATAATAGCTGGCAGATTGTTAACTTTTTTTACTGCTAAACTCATTCCATCTCTCCATGAACAGTCTAACGTTTTTTTTTGTAATTTCCAAGGCTATTCTTTGCAATTGGAACAAACTACAAAACCTTCTCACAGACCTCATTCAGCGGGCATTTTTCGCACATAGCTTTCCTTGCCGTGCAAATCGCCCGTCCATGAGCGATCAGTAAGTGCGAATAAATCACCCACTCTTTTTTAGGCACAATCCCCCTCATGTCTTCCTCGACCTTCACAGGGTCTTTCGCCTTCGTAAATCCCATCCGTCTTGAAATTCTCCCCACATGGGTATCTACAACCAGCCCGGGAATACCAAATGCATTACCCAAAACCACATTGGCAGTTTTTCTGCCCACTCCTCGCATCTCAACCAAAAGATCTAACTCACGTGGAACTGCACCTCGATATTTTTCTAAGAGTGTCTGAGAAACATTTTGAATGGAAAGTGCCTTGCTCCTAAAAAATCCAGTCGATCTGATTATTTTCTCAATCTCCCCCAAAGTCGCTCGAGACATTTCTAAAGCCGTGGGATACCTTCGAAACAAAACAGGAGTCACTTGATTGACTCTGTCGTCAGTGCATTGAGCCGAGAGAATCGTTGCAATCAAAAGTTGAAAAGGAGAATCATAGTTCAGACTGCATTTGGCCTCAGGATAAGTTTTTTTTAACACTTTAAGAATGCTGAGCATTCTTTTGTTTAGTTTTTCTTGAGCCATTTTTCTATTTCAGAAGCAGATTGAGTATTGACTATTTGTTGAGAAGGGA
>JAHFAB010000082.1:0-4133 GCA_023250795.1 Bacteriovoracaceae bacterium | reverse complement strand
CTCCATATTTCACATCGGACAATCCATCCAGATCATGTGCATCTGGATTAATAGAAATCCAAGTTTTATTTTTTCTGAGCAAATCTCCATATCTCCAGTCAATATCTAAACGTGCAGGATGAGCGTTGAGCTCAATCGCCACGCCACACTTCGAAGCGGCAGAAATAACTTTCTCTGCATCAAACTCATAGCCCTCACGCCCCAAAAGCAAGCGCCCTGACCAATGACCTAAAAAACAAGTGTAAGGATTTCTAACAGCTGACAGAAGTCTCTCCGTCATCGCAGCACGATCCATTTTAAAACGAGAGTGCACAGAGGCAATCACAAAATCAAAACGTTTGAGAATTTCCGGCTCATAATCCAAAGAACCATCGGCTAAAATATCGCTCTCAACTCCCCAGAAAATCCGAATCTCAGGATACTTTTCTTGGAGCTCGCGGATTTCTTTTTCTTGTGTCAGCAGATCCTCTGGTTTCAAACCGTGAGCGTAGAAAGCAGACTGGCTATGATCCGAGATCCCAATATAATGATAGCCCAATGCCTTTGCTCTTAAGACCATCTCCTCGAGAGTCGCTTTTCCATCAGACCTAGTCGTGTGGTTATGAAAAACTCCTTGTACTCCGTCTAATGGCAAGAGCTTAGAAATTTCCGTTTGCTTCAGCGAAATCTCGCTACCTGTTTCTCGGATTTCAGGAGGTAACCAAGACAGTCCCTTAGCCTCGTAAAATTCTTCTTCAGTCTGATACGTGATTTTATTAGACGCATCTTGAAAAAATTTCGCTGCCTTCAGGTGCGCGTCTGACCCTGTCGTTCTTATGAGCTCCGATCCAAAGCTGGAGAGATCCACTTCATACAAAAACACAGGAGGCAAATCTCGGTTTTCATTTTGAAAATTTTTCAACACAGTTTCGATTTTTTTCTTCATTTCAGGGAAGGGCTGTTGGATTAAATATTCGAACTTCGTCAGAACTTCGCAACGTCGACGCAATTCCCCAGTTTCTTCGAGTCTCAAAGAACCTACCGTCTCAAGCAAAATCTCTTTTAACTTTTCTGCTTTGTCGTAGACATCCCCTAGTAAAAATTTTCCCACCCTAGAGTTTAATTTCTGTATCTCTTTGAAAATCGCCTCTTGAGTTTTTTCTCCAAATCCCTTGAGCTTAGCCAGCCGATTTTCTTTACAAGCATACTCGAGTTCTCGCAACGAATGCACCTCGAGCTCAGTAATGAGACTCTTTGCTTTTTTAGGACCAAGGCCTGGGATTTGTGTGAGCTCTAATAATCCCGCAGGGATGGTTTTCAAGAGCTCGTCTTTGAGAGTACACTTCCCCTGTAAAAGAAATTCAGTCAGAACCTCTGCAATCCCCTTCCCCACTCCCTCAATCTCAGTCAGCGTGCCTTCTTGCGCTCTTTTTTTCAAATCTTTAGAATCTGCTATTTTTTCAGCAGCCTTCTCAAAAGCCCTCACTTTGAATGGATTTTCGCCCTGAAGTTCCAAAAGATGCTTGATCTCTTCGAGTAAAGAAACGGCTTGAGAAGTCAGAATAAAAAACTACTTTCTTCTCCCAAACAAGCGCAATAAACTCAGAAATAAATTGATAAAATCCAGATAGAGTGTCAAAGCCCCAAAAATAGCTTCTTTTCGGTCTTCATCCGTTCCTTCGTTGCCGATGATATTCATTTCTTTGATTTTTTGAGTATCGTAAGCGGTCAGTCCAGAAAATACGATCACACCCACTAAGCTATAAACTTGATTCGCAACTCCAGACATCATACCGGGGAAAAATAGGGACAATAATCCGTAGCCAACCATGCCCCAAAGCCCCATGACACAAAAAGATCCCACAGGTCCAAGATCTCTTTTCGTCACATAACCAAAACCACTGAGTCCTGCGAATGAAAATGCTGTCAAACCAAAAATAGAGACAATACTATCTTTGGTATAAATCATGAAAACAGTAGAGAGTGTTGCTCCAGTGAGTGCCGCATAGAGCAAAAACACCATAGCAGCGACCCATGAATTAATGCGTTGTATGGCAAAGGAGAGGAAAAAAACCGCTCCAAATTGTGCAAATATGAGCCCATAAAAAATCGCTCGATTGTAGACAATCATTTCAGCTAGATCGGGATCATTTCCAATAATGTAGGCTAGGGCTCCGCTCACGCATAAACCAGAGGTCATCCAAAGATAAACTTTGGTCATGAACCGAACATTTTCAGCCGCAACACCCCCAGAGAGAGGCGCATTTTTTGTCACAACTCCATACGCAGAATTATTTTTTTCCATAGGGAGAATATACCACCCCTTTTAGGAGTACACTAGACAAATTTTAATTGTTTTCTTTTAGCTCCAAAAATACGCATTGCGACTTTTTTTACTTCATCTATTTTTCTCTGATAAGGGCTCTCATAACCCTGTGGAAATAAAATAGAAGAAGGCTCTATACCTAAGGCTGTAGCAATTAAGGATGCTCTTTTGACTCCCACTTCGACCTTATCATTCTCGATCAAACTGAGATTGGACTCCGCAATCCCAGTCGCTTTTGCAAGCTCTTTGAGGGTAATTTTGAAATTTGTTCTCAAGGCCCTAATCACACCTCCTGGAGTTGTTTTACTATGTTTTAAATCCTGAAAAAAATCTTTAACCATGGCAACCTCATTTTCTATAATTATGTTCCACTGAAATTCGTACTACTAAAATCGTAATTATTTTATCTTCAACCTTATAAATAATTCTCCCTTTGTAACTAAAACTAGAGGAACGGTACCCCTCCCACTCTCCATGTAAAGGATGATCAGCCCAAATATCTGCTCTTTCGAGTAATCGACTTGGTCCATGTAATGCAACCATTTCTGCCCACAAACGGATGACCACTTTATCCTCCTCTGTGAGCTCTTTACTCTGAAAAACCTTTGCTGCCTCCTCTACAATTTTAACTTTCCAGCTACTACTCTTGATGTTAATCATTATTAAAAATAATAAGATATTAAATTAGATAAGTCAACCTATTTCTTCAGGCCTATCCGTGGCAATATAACTGTAATGAGTTTTAAAAGTCACTGCAGTTATCCCTAGATTTTTCTTAAAATCTAGTATATCTCTCCCACATCATGTCCATCAAAAACTTCGAACTACTCGAAAAAATCCTCTCCCAACCCACCGCTCCTTTTCGAGAAAAGCATGTGATCACTGTAGCAACAGAAGTACTCAAAAACTCGAATGTCCCCTATTTTCAAGACCCGATTGGAAACATAGTGATTGGAGTGAATTCAAAAAAAGAGTATCTAAACTTAATCCAAAGACCTCAACCCACGCCTTTGCGCATCTTCATTGCGCACATGGATCATCCTGGATTTCACGGCACACAGTGGATTGCGTCTTCGCCAGAACAATCCCAAACACAACTCAAAATCCAATGGCACGGCGGCTCTCCCACCCAAGATCTGGTGGGCGCTTCAGTCTGGTTGGCAGACGGTCAGGGGTGGGCAGGACGCGGTACCCTCACGGAAGTCAAACTCAAAGAGCCTAAGACTCCAGAACAAAAGCTGCTCCACAGCGGAACTGCGATAGAAACTGCGGCTGTGCAAATCACGGAAAAAAATCGGATCCTTCCTAAAAACCCTAAAGCACTCTATGGTGGGTTTTGGTTTGGAAAAACCCATTGGCAAGAAGGGGAGCTGATCTACACAAAAGCGGCTGACGATTTGGTAGGATCATTTGCTATTTTGTCTTTGGCACTCGATTATTTTAGCCATAACCGTAACATGAGTGCTCGTAAAAAGGCACACAAAAACCCTCCTTTTTTAGGACTTCTCACGAGAGCGGAAGAAGTGGGGTTCATTGGGACCATTGGACATTTTGAACTGGGATGGTTGAAAAAATCTAAGAGGGAGCTGCTCTTTGTCAGTTTAGAAACGTCTCGAACTTTTCCTGGAGCTGATATTGGCAAAGGCCCTGTGGTTCGATTAGGAGACAAGTCCACCGTTTTCAGTGCTAACCCACTCAAAGTGTTTACAACTCTTGCCAATCAGAGCTTGCCCCAAGGCTTTCAAAAAAGAATCATGGATGGGGGCACTTGCGAGGCGACGGCCGCCGTCGCATATGGATACGCTGCTATTGGGATTTCGATACCACT
>JAHFAB010000081.1 GCA_023250795.1 Bacteriovoracaceae bacterium | reverse complement strand
ACTCGGTATTTAGCGTATAAATTACGAGTATGGTCCTAAGATTGCTAACCCCCTTAAAAGGCAAGAGTTTTTTCCTGTTTGGCGCCAGAGGAACAGGTAAGACAACCTTTTTAAATGCTTATTTCAATGCTAAAAATTCTGTGAGAATTGATCTTTTGGACCCAGCTAAAGTTGATGAACTGAGTTTAGTTCCCAGCAGGTTTAGAGAGTTTGTTTTAAGTCCTGAAAATCTGGGTAAAACAATTATTGTTGATGAAATCCAACGTCTTCCGAAACTTTTAGATTATGTTCATATGCTCATTGAGTCCCATCGTATTCGTTTTGCGCTGACAGGATCTAGTGCCAGGCGGTTGAGGCAAAAAGGAGTGAACCTACTTGCAGGGAGGGCTTTGGTCTATGATCTTTTTTCGTTCACCTGTGAGGAGCTTGGTGATTCATTTGATCTTGAAAGGATTTTGCAAAGAGGAGGTCTTCCGGAAAGTTATCTTGCTCAATCCGATGAGGAAGCGAATGAATATCTACGTGCCTATGGATTGACCTATCTTGAAAAGGAAATCCAGCAGGAACAGTGGGTAAGGAAACTGGACCCTTTTCGAAAATTTCTCCAAGTGGCCGCTCAAATGAATGGCGAACCGATCAACCGTTCGTCTATAGCAAAGGATGTAGGCGTTGATGATATGACTATCGAGTCCTATTTCCAAATTTTGGTTGATACTTTGATGGGATTTTTTCTGCCTGCATATCATCTTTCAGTTCGGAAGCAGCAACGTCAGGCACCGAAATTCTACTTCTTTGATACTGGGATTAAGCGTGCGCTCGATCGAAGTCTTCGAGTACCACTTCTTCCACAAACAACAGAGTTCGGGCGTGTCTTTGAGCATTGGGTGTTTTTGGAGCTTTATCGACGGTCTTCTTATCAACGTCTGGATTGGGAGTTTTATTATTTACGCACAAAGGATAATGCGGAAATAGACTTCGTTATCAAACGTCCTGGGGAGAGGCTTTTATTGATTGAGGTTAAGTCGACCGACCGAGTGCATGAGAAAGATGCGAAAATGCTTGAAACATTAGGAAAAGATTTGGAAAAAAAATCTGAACGTATTTTGATTAGCCGAGATCCACTGCTTCACCAATATGGTGGAACAATAGGGCTACATTGGAAAGAAGCGTTTCGAAAGTTTTTCAAAAACCATTAAAAAACTGATCAACCAGTAGTTGTATTTTTTCTTTATTCTTAGGTTCCAAATCGGGTTTAAAATTAATGCAGTGTTGATCATAAAAATTAGAGTTTTGGGTCCAATCCAGCTGTACGAGTTCTGCCAGGGCTTCTGAGTTGAGTTGGTTTATTGATGAATCTAATTTAGGTAATAATTTGTTTAATTCTTGAGAGCGGAGTGTGTTTAAACCTTGATAAGGATCATAAGTGCCTAAAGATAAGACACTTAAAAACTGACCTGTGATACAGCGGTTTGAAGCCGTGGACTTTTTGTATAGATTGCCCCAAACATGAGCTAGCTCATGTACAACGTCTCCACAGGGGGAACAGCAATTATTTAAAAAATCATTAGAATATTTTTTTAAAATGATATTAGTGCCGCTCAATACCATGGAGGTATTTACTTTTCCTTCGGAAAAATGAAGATAAACAGCATCCCAGGGGAGAGGAGAATTTGATGGGAGTGTTTTTTTATCCCAGTATTTTATTAAATCAAATAAACATGCAGATAAGTGCACATAAAGACATTGTGATTGAGGATTTGTTTTTATCTTGCTTTCGTGAACATAAGTCTTAACAAACTCAACTCCTTCTCTTTCTTTTAAAAGACGGCGCGCGGGCTTAAGTTGTTCTGTCCAATCTCCAATCCCGTTGAAGTTTTCATCAATGGTTGGATCAATGGGAGAATAATCCGCGCTAGCTTGCAGAGAAAAAAAAGGTAATAATAGAGTAAGAAATAGTTTTAACACACCGAGTCACACAGTAACCTCAATATCAGCATTTGTCAATCTGGCTTTGTTTCAAGTCTTTGCTGACAATCGAAGGGATGTTGGAGGCGCGGATCTTAAGAAAAAATACCAAAATAGAGAGCCTAAAGTGGTAAAAATAGCTCCTATAAACCCTAAAATCAGAGGCAAAAGCCAGATATCTACAAAAGTGTTAATCTTTGCATGCTTGGGTTTTAGTGGATCATAGAAAACTTTTACTTTGTCGCCTACATCATAATCAGGGGGATTACTTCCAGTAGAAGAAATGAACTCCTCAGCCTTTCCTTCTGCGGTTTTATATTGGACGACGGGGTAGTAGACTGGCGCACTTCGGTTTTTATTGTCATTGATGCTATGCCTTGAGTGCTCAATCACAGTGCCTTCGGCAGTGCTTGCCTTTTCTAAGAACTTTTTAGTATGCTGATAGCCAAATCCTGCCGCAACGAGCATCCCGGTGCCCACAAACAAAAAAACACCCACCATCAGCCTCATTGTGCCCATCGAGATCAATCTTACCTCTGAAGTTGCTCTTCTCAAAGCCCTTTGCTATACATTCCAGAAAGCGACCCGATTCGCCTTTTCTTTGGAGAGATGGCCGAGTGGTTGAAGGCACTCCCTTGCTAAGGGAGCAGAGGGTAAAACCTCTCGTGAGTTCAAATCTCACTCTCTCCGTTGGAATCCCAAATCGGCGGAATAAATGAGGGGCGTCGATTAAGCGTATTTGTATTTTCTCCACTTAAGAAGGTCACAGACAAAAGTCATTACTTATTCGTTTGTTCTGCACCTAGTTTTTAGTTTAGGATTCTATTTTGCTAGGCAAATTCTGCCGCTTTGACTCTTTCTAAAACAACGCTCAAAATAATAAGTATGAGCGCTTATTATGAAGAAAGATCGATTACAGAAAGACCCAATAAAGTAATCCCCATAGGAAATGAGTACAAGAAAGAGAATCAGGTACATAGAGATTCGGAAGAGTCTATCGTGTCTGTTTTTTATAGGATGGAACATTTTGTCTTAGCTGCAAAACAGCTAGAAGAATCATTTGAGAAAGAAAAACAAAACGCATCTTTACTTCAAGAAGAACTGACTGAATCAAGAGTACTCTACGATCGTCTCTTGAGTGAGGAGCGATCCAAAAACCATGAACTTACGTTAGAGTCGAGCAAGCTTAAGGCCTCTCACGCGCAGTATAAAAATATTGAAAACTCTTTGAACTCCAAATTAAAGTTCATTTCTGAAAAATATAAAGAAATCCGCAGCGAACTTTATCAGTACAAAACCGCATGGGCTGGGGTTTTACAAAGAGAAAAAGAAGCAAAATTAATCATTTTGGACGGTAAAAATAGCAATAAAAAATGTGAAGAATTAATTTCTAAAATTAACAAACTAGAAGAAGATCTGCTGCAACAAAAAGAAATAACCGCACAAAAAGAAAGGCATTCATTAAGTTATCAAACAGAGTTACAAAACACATTAGTAAGACTTCATAGTGCTGAGTCAAAATTCACTGAGCTTTCGAAAGAGTATCAAGTTGTCAGTCAAACAAAGAAAAACTTTGAAGAAGAAATTGAGAAAGTAGAAAAATCTATGAGAGAGCGTTATCAGTGGTCTTTAGTCAAAGAAAAAGAAAGCATTCGAGCAATTCTTGAAAAAGAAGCAGCAATAGAGCGGGAAAAGTTTAGAGAGAAAACAAGAAAGCTTCTCAAAGCAGAGTATGAAAGTGACTTTATCTTAGAAAAAGCCAAATTATTGACGAACAACAACCGATAAGACAAAAAAATTGATTTTTATTTAACAAATATAGGATAATAGAACTGAGCCGTTAGCTCAGTGAAGAGCACCTAATTCTTTCTTAGGGGGGCCCCCGGTTCAACTCCAGGGACGGCTCACCATTTTTGAGTGAGTAATCTGTGAAAAATTCAGTTTTAATATTTTTATTTTTCATTCTGAAAATTTCTTTAGCCGCTAATCCGACCAGTTATTCAATTAGTTCAAAATTAGATGCTGTAGAAAGTATATATACTCAACCCTTGGTAAAACTAATACAGGCATGGCCTCCAGTGGGTTTAAACCAGTTAGAAAAAGAAAATGATCCAGTCAAAATCATATGTTTCGGTACGCCTCAAAATGATCTTTACATTGGGGCGGAACAGTTAATGATCATTGATGCAGACATGAGCGAAGTTGAAAAAATATTGGACGACTTTTCACACTATAAAGATCTTTTTGATGGCTTAATCAATGTTGAGGTTAAAAACCCAGATAAAAATAGGTTTAATGTAATATTAGAGCAAGAAGTCCCTATACCGTTTGTATCAAATGAAAAAAATGAAATGGTGTATTTAGTAGACAAGTCTCAAAGCAACCGAAAGATATACCGGTATCAGCTCAAATCCAGTAACCATCTTAAGTATAATGATGGAGCGATCGTGATCGAGTCTTTGAGTAAAGGAAAAACTCTATATGTAGAGTTTGATTTTTGGGATGCAGAGTGGGGAATTGCAAAATCATTTGCTCCCGAAAGAATCTGGAAAGACAGTCTTGAGGGGCTTTATCAGTCAGACATGGCTGTAAAACTTAGAGCAGAAAATAAAGGCTGGGATTATAAGAGAATCAAAGAAATGAGCAAAGATTTGGCCAAGTCCCCGGATTTATTGCCTAAAATAAAGAACAAAAAAGAATTTTATTTCTTAAAGTCAAAATAATTAATAAAAATAACAAACAATCCCGATAAGCTGTCTGCAGTAATACTAAGTGGAGATCTATGCCATTTTTAACCAAACAAGAAGTCTATGACCGGTTTAAAATGCTAAGTCGAAACTCCAGTCACTTCGTTTGGCTTTTAGCTGATTTAAGGTATTTCGAGACAAGTCTCGGGTGGGTATTTGGTTTTTCAGTCCATGGGGATGTGACCCTATTTGCATTAGAACCGCTGATACCTGGTGCACCAACAGAATATAATGATAAACATCAGAACGATTTTAATGAGGCATGGAAAGAACTATCTCAAGCGATAGAAATAAAAATAGCAGCCTTTGTTTCTATCTATGGTTCATTTTTAAAAATATTGAGGACGCATGGATTTCAAACCGTCAAAGTGGGCCAAGAGCCTTGGGTGGCACTTAGTGATTGCATACCCACTGGAAATGCCGGGAAAGGTGTTAGAGCTGCCAGAAATCAGGCGATTAGAGGTGGCTTACAAGTTGAGGAGTGGAATTACAAAGATATACAAAGTGATGATCAGAAAAGGAACGTAATTAAAAAAATACTCAGTGGTTGGAAACACGAAAGAATTATAGATCTTAGCGGTTTTATGAATTCTGTTGACCCATTTGCTTTCATGAAAAGTCGGCGTTACTTTATTGCAAAATCAGAAAATGGCAAAGTATGGGCTTATTTAGTTGCAACGGAAATCCCTGGGATTCGTTCATATTTCCTTGAGGATTTATTTATGGAGCATGGGGCTCCAAGGGGAACCGGGGAGCTGCTCACTTTAGAAGCACTTGTCTCTTTAAACAATTCAGGAATTCAGTATGCAAGCCTAGGGGTGGTTTCTGTGACATCAGTTGAAACAGAATCTGCTCGCGACCTCCCTAAACCGATTGAGTGGGTTTTGTTGAAATTGCCCAAAATACTCATGTCTTTTTATAATTTCGATGGTTTAGAGATTTTTAGGAAAAGGTTCAAGCCTCAAAAATGGGAAAACATCCATTTGGCTGTGAAAAATTACACGGTATCAGAGGTTTCTGACACGCGTGCATGGTTTAAGGTTTTGTATTCATTATTAAAAGCCTTCAGTCCAAAAGTGCAAATATCAGGAAAGTGGTTGATCAGTTTTCTTATTAACCCAATAAAAAAGTACCCGCTTACATTTTCAGTAGGTGCGAGTTCATTCTTGTTGTTCGCCTGGATTAATGATTTCGGTGTACTTCCGCAGTGGGCACTCAGTCAATATGGTTTTACAGGTGAGGCGCCATTTAGTGAGTGGATATTTAGAAGCATTATCAGTGATTTTTTATATTTTAGCCCAGAACATTTTTATATTTGGGGTAGTATATATTTTTTAATTATCGCATGGTCTGAAAAGACACATAAGAAAATGTTTTTAATCCCATTTTTCTTGTGTTCTATTATACTTGATGATTTTGTTAATTATTTATTAATCATCCGACCATTTGATTATATTCATCCAAAAATATTTAAGAACCTTATTGCTTTCAAGGATGTGGGGGGCTCGCTAGTGATGGTGACTTTAGTTGGTTTGCAGATCTGTCAGTTTAAGAAAAACAGAGAAATAGTTTTTACAGTAATAGGCTTGGCTATTGTATTCGGATTTGTTTTTAGTTCTGCAAAGTTCAATATTCTTGTTTTGAATCTAAATCATTTTTTGTTTCTATGCATAGGCTACCTTTGTGGGAAGTTGAAATTCGAATATGAAAGACATAGAAGTCGCATGATGTCTAAGAACCCACCTCCGGTATCCAGGACAGTCTCACCTGTATTTGAAAATAAGAAATTATTAACTTATTCAGAGTCAGGCAAAAAAGCGGCTTAACGAAGTTTTAATATAAATAAAAAACAAAATGCAGTGCTCATGGCAATCGAAAGGAATAACCCTTTGCTGGCCAATTGTTGTGCTAAAATCCCTGTTAATAATGGACCCATTAAAGATCCAATACCATAGGCTCTTGCGAAGGCTCCGGATGCATAACCATATTGAGATTCTGGTAGTGTTTTGAGCAGCCATGAAAACCCAGCCGTGTAAAGACCCCCAGCGGTTATTCCAAACAAAGAACAACTTAAAAATGCCATATATAATTTGGGGATGTGATTCCCTTCTAAAAAAAATAATAAAGATCCAAATAAGAGCGTAATAAGTAAGGTGATAACAGTTCTTTCAGAACCAAACTTATCAGAAAAAATTCCCCAAAAAACGGAGCTCAAAGCTGCCGAAATAATAACAGCCACAAGGCAATATTCTGGAGTTACTTGAAAGTCAGTAAGGGCTAATACTGGAAAAACAGCGACAAGGCTTGCTTCTAAGTATCCGTAGGCGGAACCAACAATTAATGGGGCATATTTTAATTTTGTTTTAGTTCTAGAGATATTTCCAATACGTGGAACTTTTCTATTGTGCGCAAGAAGACCAAATATGAAAGTAACTGAAGCGACAATGAGCAGGGGTCTGAGTGGTGAATGAAAAAACAGTGCAATCATAGGTCCTAACAAAAGACCAATTGAAAGAGCAACCCCATAATAAGATAACCATTGACCACGCACATTTTTTTCAGAAAGACGGCCCAAAATAAAATCGGCTGCAACAAAAACAGCGCTGATTGCTAGGCCTTCTAAGAACCTCAGAAAAAAAAGTCCCACTGTACTGTGCGTAACTCCAAGCAAAACCAATATTAAGCTATAGACAATCAACCCAGGGCTTAAAAGCCAGTGGACTTTACCCTCGTCTGCAAGTTTTCCATATGTAAAAGTGCTTAAAAAAATCCCCAAATACATGAGTGTTGCACTTATACCAGAATCAAAAGCCAGTTTAGTAGATTTATCAAAAAGCTCTGGGAGTTTTGGGGCAATTAC
>JAHFAB010000463.1 GCA_023250795.1 Bacteriovoracaceae bacterium | reverse complement strand
CTGACACAAGATGAGCTCTCTAACCTCGAAGATAAAGACTTTGGATATTTTAAGAAAAGCGGTGAAATATCATGAAACAAAATAAACTCATCAAACCAAAAGCCCTCCGTCACGGCGATACGCTAGGCGTGGTTGCGACTTCGACGCCGATCCACGTCTCCTCTCAAGAGACCATCGAAAGAGGATATGCTTTTCTGAGAAGCAAAGGTTTTAGAATCGTCGAAGCTGCAAATTGTCGCAAGATGATGGGCCATGCTGCTGGAAGCATCGAAGAACGGGTCCAAGCACTTCATGATTTTTTTAAAAATCCAGAAATCAATGGCATTATTTCATACTGGGGTGGCCACCAAACCCACCAACTTTTAGAATATCTCGATTTTGATCTCATTCGAAATAATCCAAAACCCTTTATTGGATTTAGCGATGTCACTTCTCTGCACGCGGCACTTTATTCGCAAGCGGGCCTAATTTCATTTTCTGGCCCTGCAGTCATTACTTTTGGAAAACCCACAGTGCCAGAGTACACGTGGGATCATTTTGAAAAAGTTCTCATGGGTCACGCTGATTCTCTCACACTGAAATCCTCTGAAACTTTTTCGGATAACAAATGGTATCTCGAATCGGCTAAAAAAATGATCTTCAAACCCTCCCCAAGCTGGAGAGTCTATCGATCTGGCAAAGCACAGGGCGAACTGGTGGGAGGAAATATTGGCACACTGCTCCTCCTCGCCGGAACAAAGTATTGGCCTGACCTTCGAGGCAAGATATTTTTTGCCGAAGAAGATGAATCGGAAAATCCAAAAACTGTAGATCGCATTTTTACACATCTTCGGCAGATGAAAGTCTTTGAACAAATTGCTGGCATGATCATCGGCCGCTTTTCGAGTGATGCGGGTTTCAGCGAGCAAGACTCATTTGAAATGATCCTGGACCAAGCCCTCAAAGGTTACGACTTCCCAGTCATGACCGGGATTGATTTTGGCCACACGGATCCTCTGGTCACCCTACCCATGGGCATCCAATGTAGGATAGATACAGAAAAACGTGAAATCACTTATCTCGAAAGCGGGGTTGTTGATAAATAAAATGACTTTGAAACCACACCTCAATTAACTTAGCGAATTTACTGCGAATTCAGACAATCATGACTCTGCCCAAAACCATTGTTTTAAAAATGGTATAAAAATGGTATAAAAGAACATGCGCTTCGAAAAGGCGGTCAAGAAATGAAGAAAAAACAGAATATGAAAAAAGAAATCAAGCCAATCTCATCTGAGGAATTTGATCGTAAGTTTGATGCTGGAGAAAGTATCATTGAGTATGTCAATTTGGATACAGCTGTCTTTCGTGTGAATGTAGATTTTCCGGCTTGGACTGTTTCCGAGCTAGAGAGAGAGTCAACTCGTCTAGGCGTTTCGCGCCAGTCTCTCATTAAAATTTGGATCACTGAGAGACTCGATCAGATTATTAAAGAAAGAAAAAAAGCAAGTTGAGCAATCCTAGTGCAGAACCGGCCCCCCCGAATATGCCACTGCATATTTTATTTTTTATAAAACACTTTTCCAACTCGATTGATGTGTTCAATAAGATCTGGATTGTCAATTTGATGGAAAACAGAAAGATCAAAAGTATAGGGGAGTAAGAGATCATCTAGTTTTGAGCTTATTTTATTCAAAACCTCTAAATTTAACAAATTACCTTTGAATGTCAGATCAATATCTGAGCCTTCTTTTTGCGTTCCTTTAGCTCGCGATCCGTAAATAATAATCTCATTGATCTCCGGGAAGTTTGAAAAAACAGCTCCGATTCGCTCTATGACTTCTTTTTTTAACCCAAAATTCATTCGAGGGATTCCAATTCTAATTTCAAATCCTGAAATAATTGAAAATAAACATGAAGAATGGCATGAACAACTTCATTCGCTGTGGCCTCATCATAAGTATGTGCAGTTTTGATTCTGCTTTCGATCATACTCATCCATTGATCACCATTTTTTAGCAATCCCCGTTTAAAAGCAAGCCGAATTGCGTCTTTACTT
>JAHFAB010000462.1 GCA_023250795.1 Bacteriovoracaceae bacterium | reverse complement strand
AAGATCTCAACTCGATGGTATCCAAAGCTTAGCGTAGGGGTGCTAGGGCGTTTAGAGAGCCAATAGACAAAAAGGCTGAGCAACATGGCACCTACGTCAGTTAACATATGGGCTGCATCAGATATTAAAGCTAAACTGTTGGAAAAATACCCCCCCACTAGCTCTACAACCATAAAAACGAGGGTGATGACCACAGATTGAATCAATGCTCTGGGGATTTTGTCATTAAAATGGCGATGGTCATGACTGTGGTGTTTGTCCGAGTGTGTCTTCATCTTGAGAAAGATTAGCAAGAAGTCGTGAGAAACGCAAAAAATGCACAAAAAATGAATGTGTCTTGTAACCAGTTAGTGTGTCTTAATTTACACAGTTGTTTTAGTTCTCAGATCCTGACAAAATGAAAACTGGTTTTAATTTTTACGAAAGAAAGCGCATAAATTGGCTAAAAAACAAAAAAACACTTTTGGTAGAGAAAAACGACAAGCTGAGGATCAGCATCGTGAGGGGCAAATGTTTTGGACCATGAGTATTGGGATAGCTCTTTTATTAACGTCGATTTATGAATTCAAAATTCCTTTTATCAGTCGCTATCAAAATCTGGATACTCATTTCAAATATCAATCGCCTGACCTCACTGTAGTTAAGCCAAGTCTAGATCCCAGAATCCAGGACAGCACTTTTCAAAAATCTTTGAAGATATCAAAGCACTTTCTCAGAGAGACTGCCTCTCAGAACAAGAGCGAACAGTTCAAATAATCTCACTCCCAATGAGCTCCGCCGCGTAGACCGGCAATTCGATCATATTCCCTTTTCTAGAAAATGGTCCTGGAGTAACCTTGATAGAATAAGGTGGTTTATGTTTTTCCCGATAGACTGAAAGACTTTTGCTTTTCCTATTGATTCCTGATTTGACTTCAATCGGTATGATTTGATCGTTCACTTGGAGAATAAAATCCACCTCCGCATCGGCTCCGCTTTTCCAATAGTAAAGAGGCCCCATTTGATGTGCTGTCAGTTCCTGTGCAATATAATTTTCAAGTAGGGATCCTTTGAAATGTGTAAAATATTCATTAGGACTCAAAAAAACTTTTGGAGTTACTTTACATTGTGCCCCCATTAATCCCACATCTAGAAAAAACAACTTAAACAGACTCGATTCAACATAAGCTGAAAGAGGAATTTGAAGTGACTTAACACAGGAGGATCGAATCACAAATCCAGCGTCTAATAACCACTGAACAGAGCTTTCATATTCTCGAGAGCGTGCGGAACCTTTGATGGCTGAGAAAAAAAATCGCTGATTTTCTTTTGCAATTTGAGCGGGAATAGAGTTCCAAAGTTGAGAGATGCGCATTGCTTCAGATATTCCTGCATACCTCGAAAAATCTAGAACAAAAGATTGAAGAATTTCACTTTGGATTTCTCTGCAAACCGAGAAATCCTTTCTCTTAAAATAAGTACTGAGAACTTCTGGCATTCCTCCTAATGCAAGATAGATTTTAAACTCATCGAGCAATTGTTGATGAAAAACGGGTTCGAGTTTCTCGAGAGTCTTGGAGTCATGTATGCATTCAACAAAATGCTGCTTCCCAGCAGCCATGAGATACTCTGTGAAACAGAGTGGATACAATGACTTAAAAGTCACCTTGCCCACAGGAAACGAGACATGCGAACGCTTGAGCTTCACTCCCAGCAGTGAGCCTGCGGCAATCACATGATATTCTGGAGCCTCTTCACAGAAATATTTCAGTGAAGTCACTGCCCGCTCACACTGTTGGATCTCATCGAAAAAAATAAGAGTGGAATGTGGAGTAATCGGCTGCCCCTCAAGAAAAAGACTGAGTTTTTTTATTATTTGATTCGGATGTATATCCGCCTGGAAAATATCTTCTAACCCAGAACTTGTTTCAAAATTAAAATAGGCGAGATTCAGATATGACTTCCGCCCAAATTCTTTTACCAAATAGGTCTTCCCCACTTGTCTTGATCCCTGTAATATCAGTGGCTTACGATCATTTGAATTTTTCCAGTCTTGAAG
>JAHFAB010000080.1 GCA_023250795.1 Bacteriovoracaceae bacterium | reverse complement strand
TATTTGGGTTCTGACCAGTCCATCGCATACACCTGTATGATTGGGAGCAAACTTTTAGTCGAGGGAGTGATGCATAAAGACAGCATTTCCAAAACCTATGGCTCCTTTATTTTGACGCAAGGTAATTCTGGGTTTGATTTTACTCTTGCAGCGTTTGATCGAGCAGAGTTAGATCAGGCGGGGGTTCCTTACAAAATTATTGAGAGACCCAGTGTGAATCGTTTCCGATTCATTGAAATGCCTCGAGAACAAAAACAAAAAGCGTTGATTTTAGATAACTCTGGAATTTCAGAAACCACTCTCGTGGGTCTTTTGAAGCCGCTATCTGTCGCGCTGAAGTTTTATTGAGCTTGTGGGTGGTTTGATCCCCCCCTACTCAAACACTTTGACTTTACCTTCCGTCTCATTTATGACCAAGTATAAATGATCTATAACCTACTAATAAGGAAGGCAAAATGAGACGGAATCAGCTTGTGTCCTCTATCTTTACTGGTCTGTACGGAACTTTATCTAGAATGGCGCTTTTAGCGGCCTCCGTGGTTTCTGCAACATTAACCGCAGTAGCTGCCCACGCGAATGAAGCGGAGCTTCACATCCCTGAGCTCAATACAAGTTATAACTTGTTTGGGTCGGTTGTCACTGGCCACACGCTCTTAGGTTGGGGCATGGTGGTGGCAGTTCTCGGGATGGTATTTGGAGTTTTCGAATTTCTGAAGATCAAGCGCCTGCCTGTGCATTCGTCATTGGCAGAGGTGTCCCATCTCATTTACGAAACTTGCAAAACCTATCTTTTCCAACAGGGGAAGTTCTTGGTGGTTTTAGAAGCTTTCATTGGCTCATGCATCTTTTATTACTTCTACGTCCTCCAGAGCATGGAGCTTCCCAAAGTGGCGCTCATTTTGCTTTGGTCGGTATTGGGAATTTTAGGTTCTTTTGGAGTGGCCTGGTTTGGAATTCGGATTAACACTTACGCCAATAGCCGAACTGCTTTTGCCTCACTTTGTGGCAAACCCTATTCGGTGATGGATATCCCGCTGCGTTCAGGGATGTCCATTGGTGTGCTCCTCATCTGTGTGGAGCTATTCATGATGATTTATATTCTGATGTTCATTCCGCGCGAGAGTGCCGGTGCGTGCTTTGTAGGTTTTGCCATTGGGGAATCGTTAGGTGCCTCGGCTCTCAGAATCTGTGGCGGAATTTTTACTAAAATAGCGGATATCGGGTCGGATTTGATGAAAATTGTTTTTAACATTAAGGAAGACGACGCGAGAAATCCAGGCGTCATTGCCGATTGTGTAGGCGATAATGCTGGGGACTCGGTAGGCCCGACAGCCGATGGTTTTGAAACCTATGGCGTGACGGGTGTGGCTCTGATCAGTTTCATTGTACTAGCAGCAGGGATGAGTATGGGCGGTGACGGCAAGCTCTCCGCACTGCCTGGAGGCACGGACGTTCAAGCAAAACTCATTGTCTGGATTTTTGTGATGCGCGTTCTCATGATTGTGACTTCCGTGGGATCTTATTGGCTTAACAATGTTCTTTCTCGAGCTCTTTATGCCGCGAAAACTCATTTTGATTTCGAAGCGCCATTGACCTCACTCGTTTGGATCACTTCACTGGTCTCAATTGCAGTGACTTATACGGTGAGTTATCTTTTGATTGGCGAGATGGGCCCAGATCTCTGGTGGAAACTTTCTACCATCATTAGCTGCGGGACCTTGGCTGCAGCGGTTATCCCAGAGCTCACGAAGATTTTTACTTCGGCAAAATCTAAACACGTGGCCGAGATTGTCTCTGCCTCAAGGCAGGGAGGGGCGTCTTTGACGATTCTCTCAGGGCTTGTGGCTGGAAATTTCAGTGCGTTTTGGAAAGGGATGACGATGGTCGGTCTGATGCTGATTGCCTATCTGACTAGTCAGACAGGACTTGAAGCGTTCATGGTTTATCCCACCGTTTTTGCATTCGGCTTAGTGGCCTTTGGATTTTTAGGGATGGGTCCTGTGACGATTGCAGTCGATAGCTATGGTCCAGTGACGGACAATGCTCAATCTGTTTTTGAACTTTCTTTGATTGAGACTTTGCCGGGCGTTAGTTCTCAGATTGAAAAAGAGTTTGGGTTCAAACCTGATTTTCATCAGGGAAAACTTTATTTAGAAGAAAATGATTCGGCGGGAAATACGTTTAAGGCCACCGCTAAGCCTGTTCTCATTGGAACGGCTGTGATTGGGGCCACGACGATGATTTTCTCCATCATCTTACTCATGAACCTTAAGCTCGATCTTCTCGATCCCCGAGTGTTGCTCGGGCTGATCACAGGAGGCGCAGTGATCTACTGGTTTACGGGAGCTTCGATTCAGGCTGTGTCGACGGGAGCGTATCGCGCGGTGGAATACATCAAAGAACACATTCGCCTCGATGGAGCTACAAAAGCTTCTGTGGAGGATTCTAAAGCCGTTGTGAAAATCTGCACGCAGTATGCACAAGCCGGGATGGTGAACATCTTTGCCGTGATTTTTTCATTTACCCTAGCTTTTGCCTGTTTTGATGCGACATTTTTTGCAAGCTACTTGATTTCGATTGCGGTGTTTGGGCTTTATCAGGCCATCTTTATGGCCAATGCCGGAGGTGCTTGGGATAATGCGAAGAAAGTGGTCGAAGTGGACTTACGAGAAAAGGGAACGCCTCTTCACGCAGCGACTGTGGTGGGTGATACCGTGGGCGATCCGTTCAAAGACACTTCTTCGGTGGCGCTCAACCCGATTATCAAATTCACCACACTCTTTGGTCTCTTGGCTGTTGAGATTGCGGCGTCTGCCAAGGACAAAGCTTTTTACATCGGAGCGGTTCTCTTTGTGGTGGGTCTGTTTTTTGTGGCCCGATCTTTTTATGGAATGCGAATTAGCAATGCATCGATTCGTGAAGAAGCCAAAAGAGCGAAGGGTGCTTCTTCCGGGCATAGAGATATCCCCAATCATGCACAAGTTTAGGCAGGGGTCTTATGAATAAGTTGAATAGGAGCGTTTTGCTTACAAGTTTAGCGCGAGCTTTGGTTGGAACTTTTTTGGTTTTCGTTTGCTTTTCTTCCCAGGTACACGCGGGAGTGTTTGGAATCCCTCACTTCGTCCCATCTGGAGATTTGAGTTTAGGTTTGGAACCTGAATTTACTTTGAGCAGTGGAGCTGGCGTGGGTTTGAATTTGAAAGTCACCCAAGGGCTTTCGGATTTGGTCAATGTCACTGGGGTGATTGGAACAGGCTCAGGCCCGAGGCGTTTTCGGTTTGGAGGAGACATTGCTTTTGATTTTTTCCCCGATGCCGAAGGACAACCCGGGATTGGATTGGCACTGCAGGGGATGTATTACCGCCTCAAAGATTCGAGCCAGGTTGAAATTACAACCGTTCCCTATGTCCACAAGGCTTTTCTTTTAGCAAATCGTTCACAAAAAGAAGAAAAAGAAGAAAAAATGGAATTCGAGCCCTTCATTGCCATACCATTTGGAATTGGAATTTCTGGAGGCACAAATCCCGCGCTTTCTTCGGTTGTTTTAGGGTCCCTCTTCAAATCCTCCGAAAAACTACGCTTTGTTTTAGAATTCGGAATTGCTATTAATAATACAGAGTCCTACATCGCTGGAGGACTGATCTATTACCGCTAAGATCCGATTTCGTGCAGCATCGCTGGCTTTAGGAGCTACGGTTTTGCTGACAGGGTTGAAGCTTGGCGTGGGGTTTTTATCAGGATCAGTCGGTGTGATTTCGGAGGGCATCCATTCTTTACTGGACCTTGTTTCTGTGGCGGTGGGTTTTTTTTCTATCCAGGCGGCGGGAAAGCCTGCTGATCAGGACCATCCGTTTGGGCATGGCAAGATCGAAACCCTCTCCAGTCTTTTTGAGGCCCTCCTTTTAGTCGCGGCAGCGGGATGGATTGTCTATGAGGGAGTGGATCATTTGTTGCACCCTCGTGAAATTCAATACCAAACTTTGGCCATGATCTCGATCTTAGTTTCTCTTGGGGTGAGTTACGCGGTTTATCGAAATAACATCAAGGCCGCTCAAGAAACAGAAAGCAGCGCGATCCATGTCAATGCCCTTCATTTTTTGGCAGACGTGATTGCAAGTGCGGGAGTGCTCATTGGACTTCTCTTGCTCAGGTGGACAGGGTGGCTGATGATAGATCCCATTGTTGCTTTTAGTGTGGCGGGATATATTTTATTGATTTCAGCTAAACAGGTCAAAATGGCTTTGCTGGAATTGACGGACACACAGCTCCCAGTGAAAGAGGTAAAATTTATTCAGACTATTTTGAACCAGTTCCAAAATAAAATCATTGAAACTCACGACCTGCGAACGCGAAGAAGCGGAGTGACGAGGCATATTGATTTTCATCTGGTGGTCTGTGGAGAAGACAGTGTGCATTCTTCTCACGCGCTCTGTGATGAGATTGAGGGGAAGATTTTAGAAAAATTTTCCAATGCGTCGATCAATATTCATGTCGAGCCATGCGAGCATAAAAATGATCCGTGTGAACATACAGTTTGTATTGCGGATTGCCCACTTCGGAAAAAAAGGCAGGCGAAATGAAACCCATCCCTTGGTCCCAGGCGAAAGATTCAGAACTCGAAAAACTGAGAGGCGTATGTCTCGATATAGATGAGACGCTTTCAACCAAGGGAAAACTGACCGCGGGAGCTTTCGCTGCACTTTGGGAATTGAAAAAGAAGGGCTATCTTGTGGTTCCGGTGACGGGGAGGCCTGCTGGGTGGTGTGATCATATTGCCCGGTTTTGGCCTGTGGACGCGGTGATCGGAGAAAATGGGGCTTTTGTATTTTATTTGCAAAATGGGGTTCGTCGGAGGTTGGACACGCCTGGGTTAGAAATCGACTCTCGTCAGAAACTCGCAGCGCTTGGGAAAAAAATCTTAGAGCACTTTCCGCACGCCAAGTGGGCGTCGGATCAGAATTATCGTGAGTGCGATCTTGCAATCGATATTTGCGAAGATGTGAAGCCCTGGTCTTCCGCACAAGTGGATCAGTTGCTAGATCTTTGTCAGGGAGAGGGCGCGCATGCCAAACTCTCTAGCATCCATGTCAACGCCTGGTTTGGAGATTATGACAAACTCAAAGGGTTGAAGAATTGGTTGAGCGTCGGGGGATCAGGTGCTGTAGACGATTTGCTCTTTATCGGTGACTCCCCAAACGACGAGCCACTGTTTTCTGCTTTTCACAAGAGCGTGGGAGTGGCCAATCTCAGTCGTTATCTCGATCGCATGAAAAGCACCCCAAGGTGGATCACGCTCGGTGAAAGCGGTGCGGGGTTTGTGGAGATGGCGGCGCGACTTAAGAAGTTAATCTAACTTATAACGCATAGAGTTATCAAAGTTTTTCTTTCTCTCTCCGATAGGTTGATCGGAAGTGTGTCAATCTATGGATAGAGTGAGTGTAAAATTTTCAGCTCTTCTCGTTTTGGGTACGTTCTGTTTTGCACAGGCCATTTATGCAGGGACAACTTGTATACAGGAGGCTTCTCAAAAACTTGCTCAGGTACAGAGTTCCAAGAGGGGTGTAAGAACCGGCGCTGCATTTGATTATCTGAAATTTGCTTTGTACCAAACAAGTTCTGAATATCGATTACCCAAAGAAGAAGAGTTGGTTCAAAAGTATAAAAATGACTCTGAGTTCGCAATGTGGTTGGACACTCAAAAACCAGGGCGTCCTGCAGAAATGCTTTTGTCCGAATATTCTAAGCTAGAACCTGGGCGTCTTATCACTGCGAAAGATCAGGCGCTGGTACGTCCACGTGTTGTTCGTCTAGATGATTACGCAGGTGAAACGGAGTGGGAAGGGAACAGAAAAATAAGGCTTTTTGAAAAAGTGAAGAAAAAATGGGATATAGCAGGACGTAAATATGATGAAAATCAACTTTGGGTCGAGGTGATGAATCGGTTGTCATTTGATCCTGAAATAAAAAATCAGGAATTTTTTGAAACTACGGATCATTTGAACGCATATGAAGCAAAAGTTTTACGTCTCAGACAAGGGGATGTAGTTACTTTTGCAAGACGAAGTGTTTCTTTTGAAGAAGTCAGAGAATCTCCCCAAAAATCACTTACAGTTGAAGGAAAGGTGGTCACACTAGCCGATTTTAGGGAGAAATCTTATTTGTTTTTTGGCCAACAAAGTTTTAAACTCGGGAAGTATTTAGGTGCAGGAAATGCGACGCATATTTTTGAAATTGAAGGAAAACCAGATCAGGTTTTGAAAATACCGTTTGAGGTCAGGGATCTTAAGAAAGATAGAAAAAAACGTTCAGTTCCGTTTCACCCTGAATATCTAAATCAGATTTTTTCAGAAAGAGTTCCTTTGAAATATATTAATCGTGCACAGATTATCGAAAAAGGTTATGGATATACAGTTGTAAGTCGCATCTGGGGTACTGAAAATGGGCAACGGTTCTTGAGGAGGATCTTTGATCAGTTAAAAATAACCGATGATGATAGATTGGGAATTTATGTTGATTCTTTTCTAAAACAGTCACGAGATAAGTTAAATGCAGAAGATTATAAAAAAACAGAAAAATTATTGAATTCCATCGAAGAATTAAAACCAGCTATTTTAGGTAAAATCATTTTGACTGAAGATCCAGAAAGACAATTTATCTGGGAGCCTGGATGGAACTCCGGCGAGGGTCGTTGGGTTTTAGTAGACTTCGAATAGTAAGCAATCACTAACCTGACTGCGAACATCACCAATATTTTAAACTACTTGAACACAAAGTTTTCCATTTATTAAACTTAAGACCAAAACGTCACTTTATTGACTCCGCAGCCAACCCTAACCTCTCATAAAATTTCCCATTCTTCCGAAAGGTCTTTAGGGCATGGAGGTCCGCGAAGATGGAAGATTCTCATTTTTCTTGGTCTGCTTATTTTGTCACAGGGACGGGAGCGCTTCTACTATCATGGATTTTGAGCGGATGTCGGTTTGGAAACAATATTGAGACTGCACCTAATCCCAATACCAACACACTTTCCGGTTACTATCAGACGGAGCCTTATTATCTGGGCTTTATGGTGGAGACTGTGCAGAAAAAAACGGTCATTGTTCCGCTCAGTCAAATCCCTTCAGCTATTTCTAATGTCATGACTAATCCAGTTATTTTTCTTGTCGAAGATTCGAAAACAGGGAAGGCCGTTTTGGCGAGCGAAAAGTTAGATTCAAATAAGAAAAGGCCAGCTTTACCGGTCGATTATGATTTGGATGGAAATCTTTCATTTCAAGGTGCGACGGATTCTTCAGCTTTCTGGTTAGATAAAAACTGCACACAGTATCTCACATTAAAAGAAGAGGGAGTTTTGACTCATCAGCCAGGAAGTTTTGCTTCTTCAGAACCGGGCATCTCACTTTCTGGAAATATTGAAATCAAATTTTACGTGACCACTTATCTGACTGAGGCAAGTGAGGGAAGTTGTAAGCAAAGTTTGAGCGCGATTTTGGCCTGTTATCAGGCGTTAGCTCCAAATTATTCTGAGTGTCATGGACCAACCGATTCGGATAATCAGTTTCTCTTCCAACTAGCACATGAGTA
>JAHFAB010000461.1 GCA_023250795.1 Bacteriovoracaceae bacterium | reverse complement strand
AAGCCAAATATCGAGTGCCTCGGTAAGTGTGAGCAGCTTTTCCTCGGCAGACAGTGCTTTCGCTCAGGGAAACTGCCGCATAAAATCGGATCAAGGCAGGTGAGTTTTTGAGGGCTGAGAGGGATGTTTGATAATGATTTAGACTCGATTGATAAGTGTAATACTGCGGTAATCCCCCAACCCATTCGCAAACATTGACGTATTCGGCCGTATTGGCTTCTTGCTGAGAGAGTGGAGGACGCTGTGTTGAGCGATTACAAAAAGTTACGCGCGAAGTGTCTTCTCCGTTTCCTACCACTAAAACAACGAGCATTGCATCACTTCTGAGAAATCCCACTTGGGGTGCTTTCTCTGTCAGAGTTTTGAGAGTGCTTTCCAGTCCGTTTTCAAATCCTCCGCTGGCATTGCTAGGAGAAGTGATAAAATAATTATAATTCGAAGCAGATCGCAATACCCCCGTGGGGATCAGGCCATTTTGAGGAGGCAGTGCGCCTGGAAATGGGGGAGTCCAAAGCCCGAGAGAGAACCAACTGGGATCATAAAAAGAAGCTGCCACTTGGAGGAGTGTCCGATTGAGATCTACATGGGGATTGTTGATATCGAAGACGGAGGTGATGGGCGTCATCCCAAAGTGGTAATCCCAACCTTCACGGTCGAGGTCTTTGAGAAAAAGTGGCATTTGCTGTTTGATATCTGAAAAAATTTCTCCCATCGAACCGGTGTCATCTTCGACTAGAAGCAAATCAATTTTAGGTGGAATGGAAAAACTACCTGGAGCTTTTTCTAGAGTGGTGCTGGGGTTAGCGACGAACTCTTGTTTTCCACAACCAACGGTCATGAGCACAAGACTGCTCAGTACGGCAATGAGTATCAAAAACTGCCTATGAGAAAGTCTTAGTTTTCTTGTCTTCATATATTACACAGCCTCTCGGAGAGGCCCCTTCAGCCATCTAATAAGCAAGAGTGGTGCCAAAAATGACACACATTGCTAAATTATATTTAAATAAAATAAAAACAATGACTTATGTCATTTTTGGCCGACTAAACTAAAAGGATTGAACCATGTAAAAATCATTTTATTTAAGACAGCTGTTGAATCTTTATACAGTTGTTGGATAAAATAATGGGATCAATGGAAAACCGTGGAAAACTCCTTTTCGAAGATGACTCCTCTCCAAAATGGTATCTCTCCCTAGAAGATCGTTGGCTGGGACCTCTCAAAGCCTCAGATGTTTACGAAAAAATTCTCTCCCATGAAGTGAGTTGGGCGCATTACCTTTGGAAACCCGGACAAGCAGATTGGAAACGAGCCTGTGACCTGAAAGTTTTTCAGACGGTACTTCCGCAAACTCCGAGTAAAGAGCTACAAAGCAAAGTGAAAGGTTTAGTGACGCCTACTTCATCTCAAAAGAATGAAGCACTACCCCCCACCCCGCTCAAAAGAGAGAGGAGCACTCAAAAAGTTTGGTATGTTCACGATCAAAATTCTCAGTTTGGGCCTTTTTCTTTAGAAGAGGTCCAGAGGCTGATACAGATTGGAAAAATAAAGTCCCAAGCCTTTGCGTGGCGAGATGGGATGGAGAACTGGGAAAAACTGCTGAAGATCAGGGAGTTTCAGGAAGTTTCGGGTAAAATCCAAGTTCCTCGCGGAGTACTTTCTCGCGAAAAGTCCAGTGATCAGCGAGGAGCCCCAAGAAGACCACTGGTGGCAAGAATATTTTTGACTCATCAAGATTCTGTGATAGTGGCTGTGTGTCGTGATATCAGTGTGGGTGGAATGCAGGTTCTCACGGACCGAATTCCGGGCAACCCTGGGACACATTTGAAAATGAATGTGAGCCCAGCGGGTGATTCGAAAGGAAATCGGATTCAGCCCTTCATTGCAGAAGGCGAGATTGTGAGAGTATTGGAGGATCACTGTGGTTTTAGCTTCCGATTTGAAAAACTACCCGACCGAGCAAAACGAGCGATCCAAAATTACATCGACTCAGCCTAAAGGATTTCCGCCTCTTCCTAAAAATTGGGTTACTGAAAAATATACGGT
>JAHFAB010000460.1 GCA_023250795.1 Bacteriovoracaceae bacterium | reverse complement strand
TCATTTGAATTTGGAGCTTCTTCAGCAAAGACTACCCCAGCTTGAAAGCTCAACCCCATCAGCAAAATGAACATTTTTTTCAGATTCATAGGCCCCCCATTCCCTCAGTTAGGCCTATAGCAAATAGAGTGCCAAAAACTCCCCTCTCAAATCGGTAAAAACACAAATCCTAGAGTGCGCCCGGTGTCAGATTGACTCAAGCTGGGCAATGACTCAACTATTGCCAGATATCTTTCTTTATCCCCGTCACTTTTCCTCTTTCATCAAACCCCAAAATCACTCCTAGAGGATATGAAACACCCTCACTCACAAAATCTCTTGCCAAAAAACACCAGGCCAATGACCCAGTCTCATAAAAGTGTATTGTCCAATATTGAGGTTTAAGATGACTAGCGCCATCACAGAGCACTCCACCTAAAAATTCCTTGGGCTGCTCTAATGTAGAGTAACAGACACGCAAATCAGGTGACTCATAGAGTCTGAGCCATTGGTTTTGGGCATAACGAATCCCATTTATTTCTGTGGACTTGTCAAGATAGCAGCTCTCCAATTTTCCAGATTCATAAAAATACACACCATTACTAATCATAAATCCATAGGTTTGCGCTGCACGACACGGTATCCCTTCTATCTGATGGGGAAATAAAGACAGAAAATATTGAATCTGAACCTTGTTTTGATAAACAGCGGTATCAGAATCTCTTTCACCATAATATTGAATCTGAGTGTGAGATTCGAACTGATAACCCTGTACTTTGGTCAAAGAAACGAGCTCACTGTACTTGAGTAGTTGATTTTTATAAAAACCTAAAAATGTTCCAGAGACGAACGAAACCCCCTGAACTTGCGCATCTCGCGCGAGAGTCCCAAACTCAACCTTCCCATTACTAAATAAAACGAGCTGTTTGTCTTTGACAAATGAAAGCCCGTAACTTTGAACTTCGTCCGCAAAAGAAATCCCGCTCATCCCCACTAATGCAATCAAAATCAACATCAAACCCCCCCCCTTTATTGATTTACCAACCTACCTGTTTACATGATAAGCTGAGAAAAAGCGAATCATCATGAATAAACTACTTTTCTCATTACTATTATTTCTTGACGCAAATGCTCACGCACTCCCGAATCAAGTCAATTATCAGATGTCTGTGGAGCTGCATCCAGTTACCGACCAAATTACCGGAAAAGAAATAGTCCAATTGACCAACAAGACCCCAGAGACTCTAGACAAGCTTTATTTTCACGTTTATCCAAATGCATTTCGCTGGGAAAAAGACAGCACCTACATGCAAGAAATTCAGAAATTTGAAAATCCAGACCTCCATTTTCTAAAGGGAAAAAATGGCTCGTGGCTCAAAATTTACTCGATACAAAATACTTTGCAGGCTCCACTTAAAACCCTCGACTTTTCTGTAGAAAAAGAACTCATGACTGTAAAGCTCCAAACTCCTCTAAAACCAGGGCAATCCATAGGACTGGAAATAGATTTCACCACTCAGATTGGCGCCATTATGGAGCGCAGCGGAGTTTGGAAGCAGAATTTTTCTATTGGGCAATGGTTTCCAAAGCTGATGGTCTACGATGAGAATGGATGGGCGCTTAAGCACAACGCTGGTTATCATTACATCGGTGAATTTTACGGTGACTTTGGGAACTACGATGTAGACATTACAGTGCCCACCGAAATAAAAATCGGTGCCACTGGCCATCAGACTAAAGAAGAAGATCTCCCAAATCACAAGAAAAGATATTTTTTTCATGCTGAAAATGTTCATGACTTTGCTTGGGTGGCAGATCCAGCCTATAATGAAGAAACTTTCAAAGTGGGTCACACAACTCTACACATTCTGACACACCATCCGGAAACTAAAGTCATTTCTCAGTTTGCAAAAGCAGCACTCGAATACATCACTCAACGAGTGGGTCCTTACCCCTATGACGATTTTACCGTGGCGGAAACCTATTACAATGGAACGATGGAATATCCCCAAATCATTTTTGTAAAAACCTTCCCCGCATCTCTTTCTCGCTGGGTAGAAAGAGATGC
>JAHFAB010000459.1 GCA_023250795.1 Bacteriovoracaceae bacterium | reverse complement strand
CAATCCAGTCTTTTTATACGCAAGGAGGAGATTTTAGGAGAGAATCCAAATTTATTTTTGTAGCAGAAGATCTAAGCTCAGGTCGAGTGGTTGGGACATCGATGGTAGCAGCTCAGCACGGCACGGCAGAGTCGCCTCATTTTTATTTTGAAGTGGGGAGTGAAAAAAAGTTTTCTGAAACAATCAGTACTGGATTTATCCATGGAACTTTACAGCTAAAATTTGATAGTGATGGACCTTCTGAAATTGGGGGGCTAGTCATGGATCCTGATTTTAGAAATACAGAAGCCAAAGTAGGGCGGCAAATATCTTTTATTCGTTTTTTGTTTATGGGGCTAAACCGCGGAAAATTTAAGAAAAAAATTATTTCTGAACTCCTGCCACCACTCAATAAAAGAGGGCAGTCGCCACTTTGGGAGGCGATTGGGAGAAGATTTACGAACATGGATTATTGGGAGGCCGATGCGCTTTGCCAAAAAAACAAGGAGTTTATTTTCTCTCTTTTTCCTGCGGAAAAAATCTATACCACCTTTTTACCAGCAGAGGCAAGAAATGCCATTGGTAAAGTGGGAAAAGAAACTGAACCGGTGGTACATATGTTGCAGAAAATCGGCTTTAAGTACCCGAATCAGGTTGATCCTTTCGATGGAGGGCCCCATTTTTGGGTTGATGTTGAGGAGATAGTTCCGATAAAGAAGCTTGCAAAATTCAAGTGGGATTTGAACTTATCCCAAAAAGATAGTTACGCAAATGATAAGGGGTTGGTGTGTAAAACTGTTCAGGCTTCTGGTTGTTTTCGTGCGGTTTCAGCGCATGTGATTTTGTCAAAAGATCGAGGGCTGAGTTTTCTTTCTCCTGAGGCGTCACAAGTGGAAGCAGTCTTGGGTTTAAACCCGGGGGATGATCTGGATTTTATGCCTTTCTATTGAGGAGTTTTTATGACTAAGCACAAATTTCATCAGGCAGTGCAAGGGGATTTTATTGATGGCCGTTTTGAGCGTGCCAGTGATCCGCAGGGGCAATGGTTGAGTCGAAGTCCTGCAAATCTCAATGATGAAATCGGGAAGTTCACTTACTCTTTCAAAGCGATTGAAGACGCAGTGGGAGCAGGTAAAAGAGCCTTTTCCATTTGGTCACGAAAATCCTTGGCGGATCGATCGGAGTTTGTAAAAAAATACCAAACCGTGCTTAGGAGGAGAGAAGCTGAGTTGGTCGAAATGATTTCACGAGAGGTTGGAAAACCTCTTTGGGAGTCTCAGGCAGAAGTCTTGGCTATGATTGGAAAAGTAGATGTGTCCTTAGGCGAAGGACTGAAGCATGTGAGTGACTATAGTGTGGTCTTGAAAGGGGAGAGCAGCACCGAAAAAGTAATGGGGTATTGTAGATATAAACCCAGGGGTGTTCTTGCAGTGATCGGTCCGTTTAGTTTTCCTGGGCACCTTCCAAGTGGTCATTTTATTCCGGCCTTAATTACTGGTAATACAGTTGTTTTTAAGCCCTCCGAGAAAACGCCCATGGTGGGACAACTCATTGCCGAGTGTTTTCAAGAGGCGGGGTTTCCCAAAGGAGTTTTTAATTTACTACAAGGTGAGCGTGAGGTGGGACGAAGGCTCTGCGTACACGAAGATATAGCAGGTATTCTTTTTACGGGATCAAATGAAGTTGGGACTCGGATCAAGCAAGACACTCTTCAGCAACACTGGAAGCTTTTGGTTTTAGAAATGGGGGGTAAAAATCCAGCGTTGATATGGGAAGACGCAGATTTTGAGGGTGCATTACAAGAAACATTGTCCGGAGCTTTTATGACGGCTGGACAGAGGTGCACATCCACGAGCCGAATTTTAGTGCATCGAAAACTTTATGATCAGTTTGTTACGAGATTTCACGAACAGGCAAAATCTTTTAAAATTGACCACCCTTTTCGTAATCCCTTCATGGGTCCTCTCATCGATCAGAGTGCCGTAGATCGGAATCAAAAATTTTTAGGAATCGCTAGCCGAGAGGGCTGTGAAGTGATCATGCGCGGAAAAAGCTTAGAGCTAGGTTGCGCCGG
>JAHFAB010000458.1 GCA_023250795.1 Bacteriovoracaceae bacterium | reverse complement strand
AAAATTAAGAAATAATCAGACGGTTTCAGAAAATCGCCATATGATCGTTCATAGTGTGGTTGTTTAACTAAAACAATGGGGGAAATAGATCATGAAGATCCTAAATATTTTAATTCTTGGCTGTGTTCTGAATATGGCTGCTTCTTTAAACACATTCGCAGGGGAAAAGCTGAGACTTCTTTCTGGAGATATTACTTTAAACACGCCTAAAATCAGCCTTTTTGCTCTAGAAGAAAAAAAATCCACCCACTTTGTCATACAGTTTAAAAATAAAATCACTGCTCAAAACCATGAAAATCTTCTCAAATCTAAAATCCGTGTTTTTGGATACCTGCCAGATGACGCTCTCATTGTAAAAGCTAACGCAGAGCAGATAAAATTAGCTCAAGCCATGGACTCTGAACTCAGCGCATTTTCACCCTACTACCCAGAGTGGAAAATGGAGGCCAACATGAGTTTTTCAGAAAATTCTGAACAGAAAATTTTATTCCACATTCGAACTTTAGATTCTGATGAAACTTTAGCCGTCGAAGAATCTCTGAAACTCATGAGTGAGGTGAAGATTTTGGCCTCTCATGACCAATCTGTCCTCGTAGAGTGCGCCCCTCACCAAATCCAGGCTATTTCACGGATTGAGGGGATTGAGTGGATTCAACTCCTTCCTGTATTTCAAACCTTGATGGTGGAACTTGGAAAATTCTCAAAAATTCCAGGAGCCGAACCGCCCACTTACACAGGGTATGAAACTGGAACTAAAGTAATGAATTTTGACGCGGCATATCTAAGAGGCTTCAATGGTCTCGAGCAAACCGTGGCGATTGCTGACACTGGCGTCGACTCAGGAGATCTCAAAACACTTCACAAAGACCTTGCACAAGTATCTCTGGGCTATCCCATGGGAAAATTCAATACCGTTTGGGAAGATCCGATTGCGCACGGAACTCATGTGGCAGGCTCCATTGTTGGCAATGGCGCTGCTTCGCAGGGAAATTTGCACGGAGGTGCACCAGGAGCTCATCTCATCGCAGAGGGGATGTGGAATTCGAGTTTCAACGGCCTCTTAGTCGAACCTGATTTTGAAAAACTGATGGGAACTCCATTTTCACAGGGAGCGCGCGTTCACTCGAACTCTTGGGGTGCACCCAACAGTCATGGCGCATATGATAACTTTGCTGCTTCAGCCGATGACATTATGTGGAAACATCCTGAACTTCTTGTTGTGTTTGCAGCTGGCAACGACGGAGCCGACTTGGATGGAAACGGAAAAGTGGATGAAAACACGGTCTCAAGTCCGGGAAGCGCAAAGAACGTTCTTACCGTCGGGGCTTCTGAAAACCACCTCCTCCAAGGTGGAATTCAAAAAAAGCTCTGTGATCTAAAAGATGGAAAAAAGAAATGGGGAGTTGAGCCTCTTTGTAGCGATACGGTTTCAAACAACCCCAACGGAATTGCTGCTTTTAGTTCTCGCGGCCCCACAAAAGATGGAAGGCTCAAACCAGATCTCGTTGCACCGGGGACAAACATCGTCAGCGTAAGATCTCAATTACCGGGTGCCGGGAAACTCTGGGGAGAATATAATGCCGACTACCTGTACTCTGGAGGAACATCCATGGCAACTCCTTTGACTGCTGGAGCAGCCGCAGTGGCGAGAGATTACCTTATTCATGAATTAAAAATAAAAGAACCCTCTGCCGCTCTATTGAAAGCCACATTAATGCATAGCGCTAAAGATCTCTACCCTGGGCAATACGGAACAGGCCCGACCCAAGAACTCGACAAACATCGCCCCAATGTTCACGAAGGTTATGGAAGAGTGGATATGGACCGCGCAACCCGGCTTGGGACAGACACTTTGTTCGAAGATCAGGTTGGCGGAGTTGGACTGGGAGAAGAATTCACAAAGACCGTAGCTCTTCAAGCGGGTGAAAGTCTCCATGCAACACTGGTGTACACAGACGCTCCTGCCAAAGCGAGTGCAGCAAAAGCCCTCATCAATGACCTAGATCTCATCGTAAAAGGACCTGATAAATCCTACGCACTCGAAGATCGAGTCA
>JAHFAB010000457.1 GCA_023250795.1 Bacteriovoracaceae bacterium | reverse complement strand
TGTGAAGACTCTCGAGATATTTCTTGAAATTTTAATGTCCCACTTTAAAATACGATCGAGAGTGCTTCGGAATATCCCCAAATTACCCTTGGGGGCCATCGCCTTACTATTACCCACAAGTCAGTTGGTCATGGCAAGGTTCCAGCCCTCAGATAAGTCAAATAGCCGCTTCCATCCTCGCCAAAACGTGATAACGCCAGGCTCTCCATCACCTTTTCTGCCTAAAAACCCACCAAGCTGTGCAATCCAGCGAACTACTTCACGGATGCGGGGTGGCTCTTTAGGATAAGATTTTGTTTTCTTTATTTTTGAGTAGAGAATTTTCCACTCCTCTTCAGCAAAAAATGGCGTACATGGCAAGTCTGGATCGGTGCGTGCTATCAGAGTAACCCAGTAAATCCTCCAGGCAATAATACTCATGACCGTTAGGTACCGAATCAGTCGATCCGCAGTCTGTAGGCGGCATTGTTCAACTCGGAGCCCAGATTTCAGGATTTTGTGAAACACCTCAATTCTCCATCGAAGACAATACCAACTCACCTTTTCTTTTGCCTCTTCAAAGGAAGTCACAGGTAAATCCGTGAGCAGCATCCACTCCAGAGCCTCTTCACCGTTAGGAGAATTTCTTTCTACAACATACACAGCATTGAGATTGAGGTTTGGTAATTTCTCGGTTTTGTGTCGAAAATGATTACGCGGTGGATTCATTGTAAACGAGCCAAATCGAGTTTCAAGCTGTGCCGTTCTTGCTGGCCTTTGATCCCTTGCTGGGATTTCAACTTCAATGATGCCGACACAAGGAAAACCGTGAATGGTGGCCCAGAGTTGGTCATGCGCTTTTCTCGAATGCAAGGAGGATATGTTAATGTTTCGATCTGCACACGCTCTAACCAATACGGATGTTTTTAGCCGATGGGCGTGCTCGAAAAATTCATAAAAATCCCCCTCGCGATCACAAAGGGTTACAACTTTAACTTTGGAGCCACACACAGCATCTTGCGTTTTCTTAAGTGAATTGAGCCAGCGAATACTTTCTTTGTCTTCAATCGCTACGGTTGAACAGAGACCATTCTTCATTTTATTTTTTAACTCTTCTGATTTAGGTTTTCGGGAAACAATACTCTGATCCAATATTCCCAGGGGAAGACCTTCAGGGCTGACTGCAAATGACGTGTGCATGATCACGCCCACACAGTCTTTTATCTTTGAATTTTTATTTGAACTTTTTGAGATCATTCCAAGCCCCGTAGTTTTCTTATGGCCTGTATAGGTAAAATAGCTGGTATCCTGAATAGCTAGAATAGTTTCGTATTGTTTTGCCCGTTCAACCGTCTTTACAGCGTGTGATGCCAAAATGTCCTTCTTATTCACATTTTCATTTTGAAAAAAGCGATATGCGCCTTTTGTTTCAGCCCAATCACCACAGGCTTGATTAATGGGAGATTCTGGTGATGTAGCAAGCTTATCTGCAAGCTTAATAAGCCGACTGCTCAATCGTGGATCTCCTAGATTTATATCCCCAAACTCGAGAGATGCCCAGCCAAGCCCTTGTTCCATATTTTTATTTTTTAATTTCATATCTCCTCCATAAAGTGTTTTACTTAAATTAATCCTAATGTATAATTACATTAGGATATAAATAAATGAAAACAATAATTAAATTTGATTTTCCAATTTTAACTGGAAGTATTTCAACGGCGAAGAGTCAGTGTGGAAAACAAAACTGTGTGTGCAAAGCCAAAAAACCAAAGCTGCACGGAACGTACTATCGATGGACTGGAATGATTGCAGGAAGGAGAACTACAAAGACAATAAGTGAGGAAGTGGCCTACGAGTGCAAGAAACGAATGGCGAGGTATAGAAATCTTAAAAAGCAGATAGATCTACTGGTGGAGCAGGCTCTACGTAATGCCCCCTGGAAGTAGGTCGTCTGGAAGAGCCAATCATGAAATCTTAAAAATTAGGAACTGCCAACTGACTTGTGGGTAATAGTAAGCTTAGATCTCGCAAGGGAGCTTGAGAAAGAACTGAAAAAGCATAACGAAACCACAAAAAGT
>JAHFAB010000079.1:5405-7678 GCA_023250795.1 Bacteriovoracaceae bacterium | reverse complement strand
CCATTATAAGTTAAAGCAGTCATTGGCAAAGATGTTTGGGCTCCAGATTTAGTTAAAAATCTTTCAATCGAAGGTTCCATTTTTTGAAAAAAGATGTTTGGGAAAACCCCCATAGCAAAAACAGCCAAAACTAATGGAGTCAAAACCAATTTTTCTCGAAAAGTAAGATCTTTGAGTCCTTCGTTTTCTTTATGCTGAATGGGACCAAACATCACCCTTTGAAAAGCCCAAAGCATATAGACGGCTCCAAAAATCACTCCCAGTGCCGAAATCGCTACAAAGAGGGGATACGCCTTCCAAGCACCTAGCAATATCAAAAACTCACCCACAAACCCGTTTGTACCAGGAAGTGCAATCGAAGAAAGTGTGATGATCATAAAGGCGATTGCAAAAAGTGGCATTACTTTCGTAATCCCACCAAAATCTTTAATTTCCCGCGTATGTCGTCTTTCGTATAAAATACCCACAAGCAAAAACAAGCCGCCCGTAGATATTCCGTGGTTTAACATCTGATAAACAGCTCCAGTAACCGCCAACGTGTTCAAAGAAAATAATCCCAAAATCACATAGCCCATGTGACTCACTGATGAATATGCAACCAATTTCTTGATATCCGGCTGAACCATAGCCACCCAAGCGCCGTATAAAATAGCAAGAGAACCCAATATTAGAAATGGAATCTGAAACTGCCTTACCGCCTCTGGAAAAAGGGGGAATGCAAAACGTATAAACCCATATCCACCCAATTTTAATAAAACACCCGCTAAAATTACACTGCCCCCCGTAGGCGCCTGCACATGCGCATCGGGTAACCATGTGTGTAATGGAAAAAGGGGGACCTTAATTGCAAATGCCAATGCAAATGCAAGAAAAAGTAGAGATTGGGTAGAAAACCAACCAGCTCCATCTACATGAACTTTGTATAAGTCAAATAATGAAGTAGAGTAAGAGCCCCATTGGATCTTATGTTGATAGGCCAAATAGAAAATAGCAACCAGCATGAGAAGTGATCCCACCACTGTATAAAGAAAAAACTTCATGGCTGCATAAATCCGATCTTTCCCACCCCAAATCCCTATTAAAAAATACATTGGGATAAGCATGACTTCCCAAAACACATAAAAGAGAAAAATATCGAGAGATAAAAAAGCGCCTAACATCCCTGTTTCAAGTGCCAAAAGCAAAAAATAATAAGCTTTCACTCGTTTTTCAATCGCATGAAAAGACGACAAAACAACAAGAGGAGTTAGAAAGGTGGTCAAAAGTACGAGCCAAAGACTAATCCCATCGAGACCCAAGTGATAAGAAATACCAAATTCAGAAACCCAAGCTGTCTTTTCCAAAAACTGAAACTCAGCTCCTGTCGGAACATAGAGAGAATAAAGCAAAAGAGAGACTGAAAACGTCAGCAAAGATCCAAACAGCACCCAGATTTTGATAAACTTCTCTTGAAAAAGAAGTCCAACACACCCCCAGACAAGTGGCAGGAATAAAACAACCGAAAGTAGATGTTGCTCAATGCTGTCCATATATCAAATACCCCACTGTCAATACAAATCCAAACAAGAGAACTAATGCATAGACTTGAACCGTTCCTGTTTGGATAACCCTTGCTGTTTGTCCAGCAAACTGAGAAACCCTTCCGAACCACAAAACAATTCGATCAATGACTGCAATATCAAAATTTTTCCATAAACCTTCCGAAAAGCCACGAATTGGGTTCACAAATGCTGCTTCATAAATCTCGTCAATGTACCATTTGTTCCACAAAGCCGCGTAAAGTTTGCTCAGCTTATTTTTCCAAACTTCAGCTTTTTTCAGGTCTTTATAGATGTTCCAGGCCAGAAATATTCCAAATAACGCACCGGCCACACTAACGCCCATCAATACCCACTCTAGGCTGCCTGAGCTCTCAGCCCCGGCGATTTCATGAGTGGGGATTACAGGCTCCAACCAATGTTCAAGCCAACTGTAGTGGGGGATCCCAATCCATCCCCCAATTGCACTGAGTACAGCTAAAACCATGAGTGGGACTATCATTATATTGGGCGACTCATGCACATGAGTCTTATGATGATCAAATCTTTCTTCTCCCAGAAAAGTCAGACGGAAAAGCCGAGTCATGTAAAAAGCAGTCATGATCGCCGTCAATGCTCCCAAACCCCAAAGAAATACTGACCCATGCGACGAACTAAACGCCTGCCATAAAATTTCGTCTTTGGAGAAAAATCCAGAAAATGGGGGGACACCACAAATCGCAAGCCACGCTACGG
>JAHFAB010000079.1:0-5395 GCA_023250795.1 Bacteriovoracaceae bacterium | reverse complement strand
TACAAAGAAGGTTTTAGGCATGTGTTTTTTGAGTCCACCCATTTTCATAATATCCTGCTCTTCATGCATTCCATGAATCACGCTTCCAGCACCTAAAAACAAAAGCGCCTTAAAAAAAGCATGAGTCATCACATGAAATACTCCCGCAGTGTATGCACCCACTCCACAACCCAAAAACATATAGCCCAGTTGAGATACAGTAGAATAGGCCAAAACTTTCTTAATATCTCGCTGAGCAATTGCGATAGTCCCAGCGGAAAATGCGGTACAAGCCCCGATGATCGCAATCACTTCCATCGCCACCGGTGAGAGATTATATAAAAAGTTCAGCCTCGAAACCAAATAGATCCCTGAAGTCACCATCGTAGCAGCGTGGATGAGTGCTGAAACCGGAGTCGGTCCAGCCATTGCATCGGGAAGCCAAACAAAGAGGGGGATTTGAGCTGATTTCCCGCAACAACCTAAAAACAGCATAAGACCTATGAGTGTGATCGTTCCCGATTCAATCAGTCTCGGTAAGTTTTGTGCATTTCCTTGAACAATCGCGGCATGGAGTTCTTTGAAATCAAACGTTCCAAAGGAAGTAAAAATCAAAAACATCCCCAGCAAAAAACCTAAATCTCCGATTCTGTTGACCACAAAAGCCTTCTTCCCCGCCGAAGCTTTTGCAAGATCTTCATACCAATACCCAATCAGCAAATAACTACAAAGACCCACACCTTCCCATCCTAAAAACATTACCGGCAGAGACGCCCCAAGGACCAAAATCAACATGGCAAAACAAAACAAGTTCAAATAAGCAAAAAACTTTCCTGGCTTGGGGTCATGGCTCATGTAACCTATAGAATACAAATGAATCAAAGTCCCCACTCCAGTAATCACGAGAGCAAAAAGTATAGAAAGTGAATCTAAACGAAGGGCAAAGTCTAAATGAAAAGAGCCAATACTCATCCATGAAAACAAACTCTGCTCCAAAACCCGAGAAGACTCTGGCATGTCTTTGAGCTGGAAAAAGAAAAATCCGCTCACTAAAAAAGAAACAAAAATGGATAAAGTCGCCAACCAACCAGTAATGCTTGCATTTGCCTTTTTACAATGAACAGGAGATTGAAAAAAACCATACCAACTCCCATTGAACAAGAACCCCATCAGTGGAAATAAGAGAATCAATGAAAGTGACATAAATAAATTTCCTACTCCCTTAAGAGTTGAATGGAATCCGTATCCACGCTTCTCAATGTTCTAAACATTGCAATCACTAAACCTAAACCCACTGCCGACTCTGCTGCCGCTACAGTAATAATAAAAAACACTGCCATTTGCCCAGTCATGTCGTGTAGCAAGTTTGAAAATGTGACAAAGGTGAGATTGACTGCGTTCAGCATGAGCTCGATACACATCAAAATCACCAATATATTTCTTCGAACGATCAGGCCAAACAGTCCTGTAAAAAAAATGATCGAGCAAAAAGATAAAACTACCCAAGGCTCAATTCGCATTGGAGCCTCCCAACTTTCTTTTTGCTATCGCTACAGAACCTACAATTCCAGTGAGAAGGAGAAGTGAGGTCAACTCGAAAGGCAATATATACTCAGAAAATAATAATTCTGAAATAACCTGAGTGTTTCCCCCTTGAGCGGCGATTTTTTCAGGAGTAAACGTTTTGTCAGATATTGGAAGAGGGCTGTCTTTGAGCACACAGACAAAAATACAAAATAAAATCAGACAGAGAAACGCAGCACCAAGTCTGATTTTCAAAGTCGATCGCCCCACGTCAAAAGAAGGAACATCAGCGTTCAAAAGCATAATCACAAATACAAAGAGTACCATGATGGCACCTGCATAAACCAGAATCTGAAGTGCCGCAACGAGGTGTGCCTCGAGCAAAGCATAAATTCCAGCAAATGCAAAAAAGACCATCACTAAACTAAAAGCACTCGCAACTGGATTTTTTTTCAAAACAACTAAAAAAGAAAATCCTACCGCTAGCCCCGCAAATAAATAAAAAAACAAGGGTGAAATATCCATAATGTCACTACTCCTATTTATTGCCCCGTTGTTCTAATAAAAAATCTTTTTCATACACTTCGCGATGAGTCTGGCTCATTTCGTAAATAGTGCTCAACTTAATTGCATCTTTGGGACAGGCTTCTTCGCACATTCCACAAAAGCAACAACGTAAAACATCAATCTCAAACTGTACTGGATACTTTTCTTTATCGGGTCGCTCTCCGGCAACAATGTGAATGCACTCCGCCGGGCATACCGTTGGACAGAGCATGCAAGCAGTACAATTTTCAACCCCGTTTGTTGCTTTAATATAATGCATCCCTCGAAAACGATCAGAATAATCTCTGCGCTCTTCCGGATATTGGATCGTCACCTTTTTCGAAAAAAGCATGTTCTTCATTGTGATGAAAAGACCCTTACAAATATCCACAAAATATATTTTTTGTACTAGGCTTGTCTTAGGTTTGAGCAACATAGGATTAGACCACCTTATAATAAATTAACAACCCGGTAATAAAAATATTAACCAGAGAAAGAGGCAACATCACTTTCCAACCCAAATCCATTAGTTGATCGTACCTAAACCTGGGCAAAGTCCAACGAACCCATACAAAAAGCCACATGAAAAAACCAACTTTGATGATAAACGAAGTTAATTCTAAAAATACTCGAACGCATTCATAAGTCATACCCTGGAGGTTAAGTGCATCCAAAGCAAAGTGCATCCCGGGAAGCATTTGCCAACCCCCAAAATACAGCGTGGTGAGTAAACCCGCTCCGGTAGTCATATTGAGATATTCTGCCATAAAAAACAGAGCAAACTTCATTGATCCATATTCCAAATGGTAGCCAGCCACAATCTCAGACTCGCCCTCGGGAAGATCAAATGGCAATCGATTCGTCTCAGCAAATACGGCTGTGATAAAAATGAGAAAACCTAATGGCTGTATAAAAATTCCCCATTTAGGAATATCAAAAATCCAGAAATGAAAAAGCGTTTCTCCTTGCAGCCTGGCAATATCTCCAAGACTGACACTAGAAAAAATCATGATCATCCCCACTACGGAAAGCCCCATCGAAAGCTCATAACTAATCATTTGGGAGGAGCTGCGCATGCTTCCTAAAAGGGCATACTTATTGTTGGAGGACCAACCAGCCATAATAATTCCATAAACCCCAAGCGAAGCAATCGAAAAAATATAAAGAAGACCCACATTGAGGTCTGCAATTTGAAAACTGATCAAATGACCGTTCCATGTCAATTGACTAGCAAAAGGAATTACTGCAAAAGTCATAAAAGCAGGAATAACTGTGATAAAGGGAGCCAAAACGTAATAAAAAGCATCAACATGGCCCGGAATAGAATCTTCTTTCCAAAGAAGTTTAATCACATCCACCAAAGATTGCAAAAGACCAAGAGGTCCCACACGATTAGGTCCTAAGCGGTTTTGCATCAGTGCAGAACCCCGCCTCTCCACCCAAACCATAACCGGAACAACATGGAGAAGGACTAAAACAACTCCTGCTATTTTAGCTGCTAGTATCACCCATTCGAAAAGTGTCATCATGTTCTATTCGCCCACATCATTAATACTTCTGAAAGCATCTTACTTTGACCTACAGGAAGAATCGCACGTTTGAATTTTTGCTCTCGTCCCTCGAAATTAATAATAGTTCCCTCTTTTTCTACGAACGAGGCGCCAGGTAATACCGCTTCAAATTTTTCTGCCTGAGGCTTGTTAAAAACTCCAACTCCTACTACTTGAACATTTCTGAGTTCTGGTACTACAGCACGTCCACCCCTAAAAACTAAAACTGCTTGCGTGCCTGGGGGAAGAGACTCGAACCCCTTCAAACCAAGTTTTTCTAAACCATTGAGATTTGCTGTCTTACTTTTCATTTTTAAAATTTTATCTGCATGTCCATCGTCTTTTACAGAGTGAACCCCTGGGGTCCCGTAATGAAAAATAGAAATACCCTGGAAATTTTCAGGCAAAAAAGAAATCAAAAGTCCCGCTTCTTCCTGGGTAAGATCTGATCCTACTAGCGCTACGACTTTCTTCCCCAAGACAGTTTCTTTTGCTTTTCGAATAGCCTGCGTCCAATCAGAAAGGGTAAGTCCAGATTTTGTCTGAAGTGCCGGCTCTACTACTCGATCAGCATCGTGTGCATATTGATAATTGAACCTGCCTTCATCACAAATCCAATGTTTATTGACATCTAGATTTGTCCTCGCCACACAGCGATAGATCATATTGTTCTCCTGTTGCACTTCCATATTGCAACCTCTGGAGCATCCTTCGCATACTGTGGGTGTTTTTTTCAAAAACCATGCTCTTTTTTTGAATCTAAAATCTCTAAGCGTTAGCGACCCGGTCGGGCAAATATCAGAATAATTACCAGCATACTCTGTCATAAGTGGCAATCCATCGATCGTTGTGATCTCAGTGTCGTTTCCTCTTTGCACAGCAACCATCTCATGGATCCCAGCAATCTCATCTCCGAAGCGAATACAGCGCGTGCAATGTATACATCGGTTCATGCTTTTCTTGATCACCGGCCCCATATCGAGATCTAAGTAAGTTCTTCTCTCTTCGGTGTAACGCATGTGGGGATCACCATAGTCAAAAGAAAAGTCTTGAAGGTCACACTCTCCCGATTTGTCACAGATGGGACAATCCAGTGGATGATTGATCAGAAGAAATTCCATCACAGATTTCTGATTTTTTTTCACTCGATCAGACTGAGTTTTTACAACCATTCCTTCTGCCGCTGGAGTCGAACACGCTGTTTGAAGTTTGGGCATTTTTTCTATTTCAATAGCGCACATCCGACATTGAGCCACGACGGATAGCCCTGGATGATAGCAAAAGTAGGGAATCTCAATCCCAGCGCTTCGAGCTACTTCGATTAGATTTTGTCCGGGAGTAAAAGTAACTTCACGTCCATCAATTATACATTTGGGCATTTCTTACCTCGAATATGCTCTTCAAAATCAGATTTGAACTTTTTTACAAAACTCATGACTGGGCCCGCAGCTGCGTCACCTAATGCGCAAAGGGTTTTTCCGTTAATATTGTCTGCTATATCTAAAAGAAGAGCTAGGTCCTGCTCTCGTCCGTGCCCGTCCTCTATTCGATGCAAAATATCTTCCATCCACTTACACCCCTCTCGACAAGGAGTACACTGCCCGCAGGATTCGTGAGCATAAAATCTCGTGATTCTTTTGATCAACCTGACAACACAATAATCCTCACTCACCACCATAATGCCGGCTGAACCCAACATAGTTCCAATCTTCATCAAAGGCTCAATGTCTACAATCACGTCGATCTCATCTGGAGTCAAAACAGGGGCAGAAGATCCACCGGGAATCACTGCCTTG
>JAHFAB010000456.1 GCA_023250795.1 Bacteriovoracaceae bacterium | reverse complement strand
GCCATCAAAAGCCGGGATGTTCTCTGCCCCGACGTCAACGACAAACCGCACTCCACCCACTTTGGTGAGCAGGCGGTTTACATTCTTAAACGCCTCTCCCAGATCTTTTGCGTAGCTGGGATCGTTTAAGAGCATTCCGACAGAACCTTCACCCTTATTGATCCGAGTCATCTGATCTCTCATCTGCTCAATCGCGTCTTCCAACTTAGATAAAGTTCTGCGAGCTGTGGTGTTGAGACCTCCTTCAGGAGAAAAGGTCTTCGATGCATTTTCTAAAGTTTTATTGAGCTGCTGCATTGTCTGTCTCAGCTCTTGCGGATTAATGGCTTCTTTCAAATTATTAGTCAGTGAAGTCATTTCACCCACCAAATTATCCACCTGCTCAATCACATGCTGAAGATCTTGAGATTTTTCTCCAATAGGAATTTCTCGGTGAATTTCTGCTGACTTTGCGTTTTTTTCTGGATTTAATCCCTTTTTAGGGTCTTTTTTAATTTCAGGTTTACTCTCTGACCCCAAGTCTTTTGTCAGCGGCGCAGAAGATGTTGCACTTGTTGCTGTGGAATTCACACTCGGAGCTACGATTACATCCTCGGCTAAGGCATTTCGCAGCAAAAGCCGCGAAATTTCTTTCAAAGCTGGCTTTAGCAATCCCTCACTGTGATCATCATCTGGAATTCTTGGGCCTGTATAACGAACTGGCTTTAACTCCAAAAACTTATCTCCTAAAAATCCTTCTCCCTGTATGTACGCCCGGGTTGCGGGCAAAACCTCTACTGGAGCAGTGATACAAATTCCCAATCTCACGAAAGTCTCTGAGAGCTCGACAGATTGGAGATAGCCAATTTCTAAGCCTAATGAACGGACTGGGGATTTAGCTTTCAATCCGGTGGCATCATTAATTTTGACATGGACCAGCTGGCATTTTCTCCACCAATAGGGTTTGTCGTTTACAAAAACTGTCATAGCCCCAGTGAGGGCCAAACCAAAAAGAGTAAAAACACCCACTCGAAATAAAACCGAAGAACTACTTTTTGTTGTTTCCATAATTCATATCACCTTAAGTCTTGAAAACCCGAAGGGCAAAAAGGACGTTAAAATAAAATCACTCAGTAAAATCGTCAAACACGTTGCAACCACTGTTGATCTCGTTGCAAAACCCACAGCACGAGCACCACCTTGAGCTCTGAACCCACAAAAGCACCCAATGAGAGCGAGAAATAAACCAAAGACGGAACCTTTGACCAGACAGTGGATCATATCAATGGCGTCTACAAATCTTGCAAACTGATCCCAGTAAACTGAGGGATCCAATCCCATAATCCCACAGGCAACAAGAGCAGCTGCAATGCTACCCACCACCCCGAATAAAACAGACAATAGAGGCATCATGATAAGCCCCGAATAAACCCGGGGAGCGACTAGATATTCGATAGGATCCACGGCCATTACATCAAGAGCGTCAATTTGCTCAGATATCCTCATGCTTGCAATTTCCGCTGCCATCGCTGCACCCGCCCTCCCAGTCACCATGATAGAAGCCATGACTGGAGCCAATTCTCGAAATAAAGACACCCCAACACTCCCTCCCATCATGGCTTCTGCTCCAAAGTAATGAAAGGAAATATAGAGTTGATAACCCAGCACGCCACCCAAGAAAAAGGCAGCAAAGACTACAATTCCTGTGGAGGTGACTCCAATAAACTCACACTGCCTGAGAAAGAGATCTCTTCTTTTCCAAAGTTTTGGAAATACAAGAATCGTTTGCCAAATGAAGAGTGTAAACTCCCCCAGCACCATGACCCACGACTTGACAGACTTCAAAGCTTGTTCCAAACCCATGCCGCACCATTTAAAAACAAAACCGATAGAAAGACAATATTAAAAGTAACCGACCAGTTTTTAGTGGATTGAGTAGGAATTTAAGGAGTTAAAAAAGAGAGTCCTAGTTACGCTAAAAGAGCGTAGCAGGAAGCTACGCGATGACCTCATGGAGGAGTACCCACGTGACTGGGACCCTCTTTTTTAACTCCTTAAATTCCTACTCAATCCACTAAAAACTGATG
>JAHFAB010000078.1:2706-7740 GCA_023250795.1 Bacteriovoracaceae bacterium | reverse complement strand
CGATATAATGAATATTACCAGAAGGATTTTAGATTTTTTTATTTAAAAACAAAAGACGGAGTAGAGGTCGACTTAATCGTCGAACGCCCGGGCGACTCACCTGTTTTTATAGAGATCAAATCCTCTGAAAGACTGGACCCACAAGCCCCAAAAAAACTAGAAAAAATAACTGAAAAAGTAAAAAACTGTGAACTCCGAATATTTTGCCGTGAACGAAAAGCAAGAAAAGTGGGAAAAGTTCGGATCCTGCCCTGGCAGGAGGGGATTAAAGAATTATTTTGATTTTGTCCCCCAAAACAACCCCTCACCATGCTAGTTGCATTTTATTCTAACATATTATAATATGTTTATTATAATATGTTAGAATTATCTATACTTATTAAATCCGCTCGAGAAAATCACGGAATAACACAAGTGGACTTAGCAAGACGAGCTGGGGTGAGTTTGCCAACACTCCAAAAGATTGAGGCGGGGCAAGCCAATCCAACAATCGGTATTGCTGAAAAAATTCTAGAGTCTCTAAGCTTCAAAATCGAGCTTAAGCCCATTCCAGTGGATTGGGATCGGTTGTCTGCTTATGGGGCAGCTCTAACAACATTTCGAGAGACAAAGAAAATCATTTACTCTCAAGAAGAACTACTGCACTTAATTTATGCTGGCGCAAACGAAATTCAACATCGAACTGTGTTTGGCGATCAGGAAAGGAAGAAAGAAGCATTACAGGGGCTACTTTTGGCAATAAAGACCCACTATCCTAGTTTTTTTAAAAGGTATTTTTCAAAATCAAAACGCATTACAGATTTTATAGATCAGAAAAAAATCACTGGTAAAATCTTAAAACTCCGACGTTACTCCTTATCCTATTTGGCACAATATTTATGAATTTAATTGGGAAAAAACTTTTAAAAATATTTTTAAAACTTGCTTCTCTAAAATTAAAAGGGGACTGGATTCTCCTGGGTGGGACTGTTTTACCAGCGTTAGGGGTAGAAGTGAGGTCTACTACTGATATTGATGTTGCTAAAATCGGTGAATCAGATCACAGCGACACTCTCCAGTTGATGGAACTTGCAGAAAAACTAGGTTTGCCTGTTGAGACTATCAATCAAGCCGGAAGCTATTTTTTAAATAAAATTCCAGATTTTCAAAAGCACTTAGTGGTTCTACACCGAGGAACCCACGCCACTTTTTACCGTCCTGATCTTTATTTGTTTGTTCAACTCAAGATCCAAAGAATGAGCGAGTCAGACTTACAGGATTGTATTGAAATGATAAAATTCGAAAAAGGCTTTAGAAATTTTGAATCCCTAAAAAAACTACTGTCCGCTCAAATCAGGCGAAGTTCCAGCGCTGAAAAAATAAAACGTCTTGAAAAACTGGGAGAAATCATTAAGATAAAAAAATGATCACCGGCTTCTTTGGCGTGTGGCTCTCAGTCAATCAAACTCTCTTTTTTCGTTCATCGTCCAATTTTTGTATCAACCACATTTTAATGAGGGGTTGACGGGAAATTCCAGCCCGTGCTGCTTCAAAATCTAACTGTGTTAAAACCCACTCGGGTAAATCTAAATTTATTTTTCGAATTTGAGGTTTTTCTATCTTTCCATATTGTTCAAAAATCCTTCCAAGATCTGTTTTTTCTAAGTACTGATCCATTTCTCTAGAGTCTTTAAATGATTTTCCGACTAAAGATTTCTTTTTCATAATCTCTTGCCCTCCTTACACTTATCAATCATGCTTGCATGAGGTAATTTGGAAATTTTAGAACCCGAAACATAATCTAGCAATATTTTAATAAAAATAAAATAAATATTTATTAATTATTCTTAAAAAACAATATGTTACATATAAATTAACTAGAACTTTAATCTAGCAATATTTTATAAAAAATGAGATTATAAGTCATGTTTCCTACTTTCATTTCTAAACCAGATTCTGAATTAGAAGAGCTGATTTCTCGACTTGTTTTTTCAGCAACTTCTTTAGGCAAGGACAGTCCAAATCCCTACCTCCTAGCAGAAGTGGGTTCTTTTTTATATCAAATCAACAGTTACTACACGAACTCCATGGAAGGAAATCCATCTCTGCTCATCGATATAGAAAATGCCTTGAATCATCGCTATGCTAAAAATAAAGAACTCAGAAATTATCAGTTGGAGCATGTGGCTCACATCTGTACACAAAAAAATATGATAAAAAAACTTAAAGCAAATTCACAAATAGATGTTTGCTCGCAGGAGTTTATCTGCTCACTTCACCATGAGTTTTACAGTCAACTTCCAGATGAGATGAAATTTGCGCTCACACTGGGAGGAAAAAAAACTCCTGTCTTTCCAGGACAAATAAGAGAAACCCCAGTTCAGGTGGGGAGACACACCCATCCACAAAACCTAAATGAAATTAAGCGGTATTTAAATGATTTTCATTTTACATTTGACCTCAAAAATCTGTCTCTGCAAGAAAAAGTCATTGCACTTGCTTCGTCCCACCATCGACTTCTTTGGATTCACCCCTTTTCTGATGGAAATGGGCGTATTGCACGGCTTTTTACTGAAGCTTTTAGTTATCAAATTGGGCTAAACACACACTCCCTCTGGAATGTGGCAAGAGGATTTGCAAGAAACAGAAAAGATTACGATACTTATTTGGCATTGGCAGATTTACCCAGAAGAAACGCTTTAGATGGGCGTGGCCCCCTTTCCGAAGAGGAGTTGCTAAAATTTTGCAAGTTTTTCTTAAATTCATGTTTAGATCAAGTAAATTACATGGCGAACGTTTTAAATTTCAAAGAAATAGAAAAAAGATTTTCTAGTTTTTTATCTTACAAAAAAGAAATGAAACACTTGTCAAAAAATTTACTAAAAGTTTTGGAAAAAATTTTTAAACAGGGGAAATTGGAAAGAAAAGAAATTTTAGAAATTTGTCGGGTTAAGCAACGACGTGCAAGTCAAATTATTCAGGAGGCGCTCCAATCTGGCTTTTGTCAATCACCCTCCTCTTATGGTCCAATACTTCTAAAAATTACGGCTGAGATGTCAAATTTCTTATTTCCAGATCTGTAGTCCGTATCAACGGTCATGACAAGCTCACGCTCCGTCAGAAAGCTCAAGAAGCTGGGAAAAATCATTAAAACTAGAGAAAGGTATATATTTAAAAAATATCATAATATCAGTTAGTTAATTATAGTATTATAAACTAATTACAAATTCAATATAAAGAGTTATAAAAGTAGTGTATGAGCTCTCTCATGACTCAAAAAACTCGTCCCAATCCAGACTGGATCACCTTCGAAGAAAGCTGTGGACTCCTTGGGATATCCCGACCCACTTTCGATAAGCGCCGAAGGGAATTCCGACTCAAAGAGCGGAGGTGGCGAGGGAGGCTTTGGTTTTCTCGTCGACAATTAGCTGATCGAGTGCTTTTACAATCGCCAGCCAGTGTTTCTGCAAAAGTTGATCTCATCGCCACTTCACGTTCACGAGTGAGTCAGATCAAACGTAAGGGAAACGTCTACGACTTTCGAAGCCTCCACACAATCGATCCATTCGGAGTCGTGTGTCTTCTCTGCACTCTCCTTACTGAGAGACAGAAGGCTTCTATTGTTGTTGATGACTCAAAGGCAGTTCGTCTTTTGGGATCGGTTGGGTTTTTTTCAGAACTCATCCAACAAAGAGATGACATTGCAGGTTTATCACACTCACCCTACACGGGGTCATGGATAGATCCATCCATCATCCAACCCCTAGTTTCCCTCTTATATAAAGGTGGAGAGCGACAAGCTGTGGCAGAACTCCAAAAGTCTATCGCCTCCCAGGGTTTAACATCAGAGATTGCCAACTATGCGGGCTGGCTCATCGGCGAACTGGTCGACAACGCCCTTACACATGGAAAGACAACCCCCTGTTATACGATCGTCCAGCGTGCAGATACTGAAAATCGCCGCATAGCAATTGCTATTGGTAACATAGGTTTTGGCATCCACAAGACTCTAAAGTTCAACCCAAAGCACTCTTCATTGAGTGATCGCGAAGCGCTGCTCATAGCATTTCGCCCCTATGTGAGTGGCTGGGGAGACGAATACAAGAGAGGAAAAGGACTTACAGATGTCGTTAAGATCCTAGCCGGAAACCGAGGCTATATGCGCCTAGAAAGTGGTGCGCAAGCATTAGAAATGGATTTTCGCCATGGAGTCAATATTGATTTCATCTCTCCCATGACACGATGTCAGGGTACGCGATTCTCAATAGAGCTCGAAGACCATAGCTTTCAAGAAATCAGTCGATCAGAAGCTGATCATTATATTGAAGAAGCTATGCACCGCATTTTTATGACGAGGGTACACATATGACAATCCTAAAATTAGACTGTTTTGGCTCAACCTTAACTGGCCGAGAGTTTGGAAAATCTTCTTATCAAGAAATTTTAAAAAAACAGCTCAAATTACCCGTTGTCTTAGATTTTAGTGGGATATCCTCTTTGGGCTCGTCTTTTGCTGACGAAGTTATTTTTCCACTTGCTCACGCTCAGGGAAATCAAATCACTATCCTAAACGCCAATGATGTAGTTCGCAGCTGCCTGCGTGATGTCAGTGACGAAACTGGGATGAAGATTGTTTATAAAGAGGGCACCCTCTGAGCTGTATTAGCTACGACTTATACACTGTGCGGCTCTGTATAAATTATTGTATAAATTATGTTTTAAACTTTGTGTTGAACTTCAGCCGGCTGCTTTACATTCATTATGTCAATAGTGGATCATATCATCCATTTCCGACATATACAGCAGCGGAACTCAAATCACCAAACTCTCTCTCAAAAGCTTTCCCGTTTTAAACCGATCGCCAGACAAAACACTGGCGTCCAAAGTGCGGTACTCTCCAAAGATGATTTTCTCTGCCAATGCGAGCCCAGCTCCATAGCTATGCATTGCCCCATGGCCTGAAAACGAATGCGCTTCGAAAACATGCGCACCACCACCAACAGCACCAATGATCGCCGACTCGTCCGGAGATACTTCATAAAGCCCGGCCCAACC
>JAHFAB010000078.1:0-2696 GCA_023250795.1 Bacteriovoracaceae bacterium | reverse complement strand
AGTAGACCGCTCATAGAGAGCTGGCCAAATTTTTTCCATGAAGAAATTTTCGCCATCGTATTTGAAGTTCACTCCAGGGGATTCGTCATGATTTGCAAATCCCGCCAGTCCATGACCTGCTTCGGGATGAAAGTAAACCCCCGAGGTATCTACGATCATTCCAAAATGAGTGAGGTCCACTTCTTTACAATCAAAAATACAAACCTGCCTTCTCACTGGAAAAGAAGGGCAAGAATAACCTAAAATCTCTGCGGTCTTGGGAGCCCAAGGCCCAGCACAGTTCACCACCGTGTTCGCACTGAATTTGCTCTGAGTACTTTTTAGATCGAAATTTTTCCGCTGTTTATAAAGACTCACTTTATTTTCCACGGACAAGGGCTCGGAAAAACGGTCTGCTTTTATTTCAACACCATTCGCACTCACCTCCGCGCCAGTGACCCAAACCCGATCTTCAAAAATAACTCCTTTTTCTTGAGCTTTTTTTCTATAATAAAGCTTGAGTAAATTAGGATTGATCAAACCATCCCTGGGCGCAAATAAGGCGCCTGCAATTCCCTCCGTTTTATCAATAAAGGACACTCTTTTCCTAATTTCAGCCAGATCCCAGGCCTCCACTGGCCATCCCATTTGTATTTGTTTTTCTCGCGCTTTGAGTGCCATAGGAAATTTCTCTGCCGAATGAAACCATAAATACCCACAGGCGCGGTACCCAACCTCTTCTGCAATGGACGCGAAATATTCGATAGAGAGTTTTGACATTGCAATATGGATGGGCTCAACCCAAGTGGCTCGCACTCCTCCCGCGTTTAATTCTGAACTGCTGAGTGCACCTTCTAAATCTAAATCAAGTACCCGAATCCGGCTCATCCCGAGCTCGGCCAAATGCATCGCGACGCTGCTCCCGATCAGTCCAGCTCCAATAATGAGTGTTTCGTCTTTATCCTTCACCATCATTTTTACCACATGAGAGTTGTATAAGTCTCAGCAATGATCTTGGGCTCCCCCGCCTCTTCCGCAATATAGAGGATCTTAGTCCCACGCGAGTGGAACGCCGATTTCCCAGACTTGGCCTTCGAATGGTAATTTTGTGTAAAAGTGATCATTGAGTATTTTGGGTGACGGTAATACAAAATATCTTCTGGATTGACTTTGATTTCTGCATATTGCCGATTGAGGTTTGTTTTATATTTCTTCCACTGAGATTTGTTCATAGCCTGGGCTGAAAAATCAGAGTGATAATGGTCAATGTATTTTTCTATCTCTTTGCCCTCCCAAGCCTGTACCCATGAATTAAAAAATCCAACAAGCTTCTGGTCTTTCCCAGGATGATAGTATTCTGGAGAGAGTTCTGAAAAAATGAGTATGGGGGTCAACCCCACTCGAATCTGAGACGAAAGATCTCGAATTTCTTCATTATTGACGACCACACAACCTTCACTATCAAAATCTTTTTTCAACCGATCAGGTTCATTAGTCGCATGCAACATAATATCCGATCCAGTCCGCCCAGCGAGCTGGTCGTAAGAGTTCGGAAAGTTCAAATAATAAGCCATCGCTCCGAATTTTGGTTTTAGCTTGGGAGGGGTGAGCTTTGTTTTAAAAGTATAAATACCTTCTGGAGTTTTCAGATCTCCTTCGTCTTCTTTGTCCCCCACCACTTTTCCCAAAGTGACGTGAAGGGTTTTCACGACTTGGAGGTCGCCCCCTTCATACTTCGTAACATAAAGAGTATTTGTTTTTTTATCGACTAAAAGTGCGGTGGATAGTTTTGGACCAGCCCAAGCAGCGGCCTGCAAAACAAAAAAGACCAAAAGACCGATTAGTGTTTTGCGCACGCGGCTTTCCACCTAAAACCCCACACCCTTCCCAATGCTTCGAAAATAATTTTCTGATTCATCTTAGATTTTCCCACTTTTCGATCTTCGAAGATAATGGGAAATTCTGTGATTTTAAACCCTTTTCGAAATGCACGGTATTTCAATTCAATTTGAAACGAATATCCATCTGATTTCAAAGTGCCAAGCTCCACAGACTCTAAAACTTTTCGATTCCACCCATTAAACCCACCCGTAAAATCATAAATTGGAGCTCCCAAAATCACTCGAGAATAAAGGCTTCCACCACGGCTAATGATTTTTCGTGTCACGCCCCAATTGACAGTCCCTCCTCCCTCGACATAGCGAGATCCAATGACCACATCCCATTTCTTGAGATTCTCCAATAGGGGGGCGAGGTATTTGGGGTGGTGAGAAAAATCAGCGTCCATTTCGACAAAGGCCTCAAAATTTCCAGCCAGACCCCATTGAAATCCGTGTACGTATGCGGTTCCCAAGCCCATCTTTTGTTTTCGGTGAAGTACGTGAACACGCGAAAAACGCTCAGCAAGTCCGTCTGCGATTTTCCCAGTCCCATCTGGAGAACCATCATCGACAATCAGCATCTCCGTTTCCTCTGGAGTAGCGCTCAACACCGCATCCACTAAAGAAGGGAGATTTTCGGCCTCATTATACGTAGGAGTGACAATCAAGACGCGCATTTTTATAATAACGACATCAGCCTAAAACGGAATATCGTCTTCTGTAAAGGAAGGCGTAAACGAAGACGAAGGTGCAAAACCAGGCTCCTGCAAAGGCGCATTCTGAGGAGCGGGAGCAGAACTCGCCTCAGGCGAAACGCCCACATGCATATTCTGATTT
>JAHFAB010000077.1 GCA_023250795.1 Bacteriovoracaceae bacterium | reverse complement strand
AAAACGACATAAAATTGAAGATTGGACTGTTTTAAGAAAGGAAAATGCACTACGGCTTCTTCAGAATGAACTTCGAAAACAGCCTACAAGAAGTTTTGATTATAGTGACGATATCCAGGAAGACATTGCGCCAGAAGTCCCCAAGTAAATCCCTTACCCAGGTGGCCCCACCCCAGCTTCAATTAATGATAGCAGCCAAGGCGTCAACCATCCGTCTTCTTTACCAGCCCAAAGTCCCTTGGACTCAAAAAAGTTTTTTGTAAAATAATCTGAAATACTCTTAAACTGCTTCCCCCAAATGACCATCCTCGAATATACCAGTTTTTCCCAAAATCCTCCTTTAGGTGATGCTTTTTTAGCGCCAGTCACCCAAAAGGCCACCGCCCCGGCAAAACACCTCAAAAAGTTTTGGAAATTTTTTTGGGCGACTGTGTATTGCCTTGCTTGTGTTTTTATTAACAAATGCAAATGATTGCCCACATTGACAAAACGATAGATGCGAATCTGGTACTTTTCTGCAAATTTATATAAAAGCTTCTGAACAAGACTTTCATTTGATAGTGTGAGCAAAGACCAACTTCCACGTGCCTTCTCTGAACGCAAAACAAGATGGATAGCATGCTTATGACTAAAAGGACGTGCCTCTTTACGCTTACCATTTCTAAGACTCCCTCCATGATCCATTCTCAGCTTAGGTAAAAAAGACGCCTGCTTCATATAAATTAGACGTTTAGAATAAAAAATATAAAAATGCAATAAAAATAGAGGGGCAATGGTATTATTGAAAGATAAACTTAGAAACAAAGAGGATCACTTTGATCCTCTTTGTTTCAATTCAAAATTCACGTGCAAAATGTTACTGGCTTTGGTGTCGGTAGACAGCGGGCACGCTGCTGGTTGCCGACACCTCCTCTCATGTTAAAAATTTTACTTGGATAAGTCTCTGATATTTTAATACACTGTCACAATGTTTACTCAAAAAAAGCAATGAAACTCGGCTTTCAGTTTAAGCATCCAAAACCAGAAGGCGTTCTGAAAAATACATCATGTTTATTTTAAATGAACGAGGTTAGCATTCTGATCAATTGTCCATACATCCCATCCACCATCTGAGGTTTTCCCAATTGCTACCGCTTTAAATGTATTCTGAGAAATTACACAATCATTACAATGTGTTGGCCCTATTTGATTAAAGGGCCACTTTTTAATTCCATAATCATTATTGTATTGAAATGGTTTTTTAAAACTGTCAGTATCTTTTCTCGATGAATTCAACCCCTGGATAGGATCATTATACTCAGAGATAAACCCCACTTTGTAAAATGAAGGTCTATCATAAGACAAACCAATTCCCTCAAGATCAGATGTATATTTATTTTGCTCGATAAAAATTGCTATTTCCGCATTGTATATCATCGTCAAGAGTTCCTTTGCCTGATCTTGATGAGATATAGGAATGCGTTTAACAAAAGATAATCCAGAATAAGAGTTAATGGAAGCTGCCAAATTATTTCCAGAATCTCTCACTTGGGTAAAATGATTTCTTAGGAAAGCTTGAAAAGTTTCATGGCCGATTTCTGTAGCAAAGCGCACACTTGGAATAATGGCCTTCCCATTTTGGACGATTGCCTCTAAATATTTAAATGAGCTATTACAATATACCTTTAAAACAGCGTTTTGACCCCCAGTGCAATTTGTTGTAAATGCGTAAACTATTTCTCCATCTCCATTAGGTACTTCGATAACTAAGTTTACGTCTGTTTGTTGGAATAAAGGAATTTCATGAATTGGGTTTCCATTTTTATCTGTGTAATACGCAACTCTAAGCTGAGGTCCAGACACTGTCTTCACATCTAGCGGTTCAGATTTTGTATATAAACTTTCACGCCTTAATTGATCTGTGTCATTTTCCAATTGAACAAAAAAAGTATAAGGCTCATGAGAAGAAGCTCTAGGAGATGCCCAGTTTACTTGTGCACGCCCATTCCTAATTTCTGCAGAAAGGTGATCTACTGGATGCCCTTCAAAATACACCTCAGCGTCTGTAACAGAAAAATACGCTTTTTTACCCTCTTTTATACCTTTTACATCCCAAACCATTGAGACAGGAGCAAGTACACTTGTAGAAGAAATTTTAAGTCCATTTTTGTCAACCCAGTATGCTGCAACACTCTCAGGCCTTGGCTTAATCGGAATTTTAATAGAAATAGCTCTTGGGAAGAAAAAAGCAGAGGCTAAAAGGGCAGGGTAAGGGTTTTTTGTAATTTTTGCATTATATACAAGTTTTTTTGTCGTTCTTTCTATTAAATTTAATTGAAATCCACTAATTCCATTTACAGATCCATAAATATTTTCCCGACTCTCAAACATTAACTCCAACCTGAATTTATCTCCCTCATTTGCTGTAACTTCTAGGGGCGTTACAGTAACTGATTTTTTATTTAGATTAACAATAACTGTAATAGTTTGATCAACTGATATATCGGCTTTAGCAAATGAAGCATTTAAAATTAACGTAAGGATTGACGGTAATATAATTTTAAAATTTTTTATTAACATAAAATTCCCCCTTACAAGTTTGCTCTTCTACTCTAATAGTATTTTAAAATAAAAAACAGTTGTGTCAGCTATAACACATATAGAGCTTCTGGAAACACATCCATTGGTGGTCAAATCCAGTTTCCCACTTCGCTAGAAGAAACTTTTTCGTAACAAAGAATCTCGAATTATTAATTTTTATCAAATAATTGGGCTTGTCCAGCAAACAAATAACCCATTGCACTCATCCTACAACTGTTATAAGAACTTCGAACAAAGGAGTCCTCATATGTCAACATGGGTCATTATCAGTTGGATTTTTGTGGCCGTGCTCACCGGAGTAAACGTTTTTATATTTTTAAAACTAAAAAAAACGAGTGACCAGATGATGAAAATGGCATTTCCTGGAGCCAAAAACATGAATGAGGGTTTGGCGCAAATGCAAAGCCAAATGCAAAAAATGATGGGAGGGAGCCAAGGGATGCGTGGCCGCGATGGATCGCCACAAATGCAAGCTCAACTCAAATCTGCAATGGACATGCTCAATCAAATGAACCAGGGCGGACGAAGATAGTTTCCCCTAAAACCGGCTCAATAATTTTTCTAAAATTTTGTTCAGTTGAGTTTTTATTTCAGAGTTTCTTTCGATTACACTCAAAACCGCACCTACTGCTTCAAGTGTAGAAACGCATTCTCTTCTGGGTTCTTTTCTCAAACTTCCATAAAGGGACCGTTGAGCCGGAATCAACACTAATCTCTGCAATTTGAGTAGCCATGGGTTTCTCCACCAAAGCGTTTTTGCCTGACTCCAAGTTCCATCTAAAACAACCAAACCCCGAAGGGGAACCTCATTAGAAAGTGGATCTCCCTTTCCGTCCAAATAGGAAATCCGATCTTGCATTGATTTTTCAAAAGTCTGTTTTACTTTGCTCCCCAAATAAAGCACCCCCCATTCTTTTGGGTTTACTGGACGACCAGTTACTTTCTGTAAATTAGGCCAGGATAATCCGATTTTTAACGAAGAATTTGGCAATGCCAAATGAAGTAATCGTGCTGTTCCCAAATCTTTGTCGGGTTCTTGAGGGTGCTGCAAAATCAAAACTTCTGTCCTGACAACGACAGGGTGAATCTCGGCACACACACAATATTGCATTTTTTTCAAACATTTAGAGCACACGCTTGAACCTATACCACAACCCACCGCTCTTCAGTAGAGGATACAATCCCATGTCCTAAAAACTGAACCCCAAGGTGTTGAGAGACCTCCGTTACACGTTTAGTCAGCTCAAAGTCTGGCTGCGAAGGATTGATATCTCCAGAGGGATGATTGTGAAACATAAAAAATCCCAAAGGACGGAGTGCTAATACACTCGCAAATAATTCGACAGGGTCAAAATTCACATGCGATCTCACACCTCTTTCGATCAAACAGAATTCTCCTAGTTTTCCAGAGCGATAGAGAGGGACAAAGCCCAACCACTCTTTAGATTCACATCTCAACTCTAAAGATACTCGATCAAATGCCATTTCTGGATAATGTTTTCCTCTTTTTTTAGGTAACTGATTTAGTTTCGAAGCTTCCTTATAAAGAGCATACCTACGCCCCAGCTCAAAAGTCGCCAAAAGTTTTGCCTTTCCAGCCACACCTAAACCTTTGATCCCCTGAAACTGATTTTGAAAATTTCCCTCCAAAGTCAGAAAATATGCTTTTTCTTCTTCATCTCTGCTCATTCCCTTTGCAACTCGTTCTAAAAAAGAACCAGCTACCCCCATACAACCTAAACCTCGAGGGCCAGAACCTAAAATGAGAGCTATACACTCACGTAAACTGAGGCACTGGGGTCCTCTTGATAAACAACGCTCTCTAGGTCTTTCTTCATTCATTAAATTTTCGATCATAAATTCTCCCTAACCTTTTCTATACAAAAATTGTGCCGAATTTCTTGTCTTATTACGGAGAGTTTACAAATAACGTGAAAGAATATCGGACTCAGAGTCCGATTTTAGGACCTTGCATTAAAACAAGCTCAGTCTTAGTTTATATATATCAGTGTGAAGGGCGTGTGCGTCCACGGAAGGACACAAGAACAGCGAGCACATGGATGTGCGTCCCCGACATCACTGATATATATAAACTAAGACTGAGCTTATTTTACTGCGCGGTCTTTACAACGTCTTTAAGGTTGGTTTTTTCTTCACCGTATCTTTTGAGTGCGAGAAAAATACAAACTTAAACGCATCTACAATGTAATTAGAAAATCCTTCATATATAGTCAGTTCCATCAATTTTTGAATGTCTATTTTAGGATCTTCTTTTTGTTTTTTGATAAGTCTTGTAAATTCATCAGAAATACCAATAATTTCTGCAACTCGATTGATATAACCAGTTCCCAGACGCATTGGAAAACCTGTTTTATTTCTCCTCTCGTGGTGTTGGCTAACGGCCTGAACAACGACGGGATCTATCCCCTTAATCCGCCCAAGCATTTCAGCTCCAACAGTAGGATGCGTTTGATAAATTTGAATTTGTTCTGGAGTCATCTTAGATTCGACTTCATCTTTTAACGCAGGATCCATTTTATACAAGCCAATATCGTGCAATAAGCTGCCTATCCCGATAATTTTTACAGGCTGAGCTGCACCTATTTTTAATGGATTAATCAAAAGTGAAGCAATCATCGCTGTTCCTACCCCGTGCTCATAAGCTGCAAGATCAGCCATAAAAGTTTTTAAAAAATCATGTTTTTCAGGGTTCAATTGTGTTGTCAAATTTTGAACATTACTAATAAAGTTATTAGCATACTCTAAATTTGACTCGCTAATTCCATTTCCCTTTAAAAAATTCATAGTCTCCTGACCATGATTGAGAGTTTGAGAGACTTTGACTTCAGCACTAATTTTGTCATTTTTTATAATGGCTGCAGTTATCTGATCACAGTAACCCAAATACCTTTCCTGAGCCTCTTTTCTTAAAAAAAAATGAGTTACACCTTTATTCAGATATTGGGCAATTCTTTGAGGAGAGAAATCTTCACCCGCCTGCAATATTTTTACATAATGATTTTGACTGAGTCTAACATATATATCAAAAAATGATTTTGACCCTGATAGAAAATTATCTGCTCTTATAGATAAAAAAGTAGAATCATCTGCAGTAATTTCTTTTCCAATAAGATCTGAGTTTGCTTTTGCTTCTTCAATTGCAGCACTTGGATCAAAATAGAGTGTATGTGGGGCAATCAGTCTCGCAATTTCTGCATATCCCATAGATTTCGGAAATGCCTTCTGAACTGCTAATTTTTTCATATCTTCATCTGAAATCGGAGACTCTTTATCATAAAGGATAAAAATAGGAATCGCTGGACGATGCAGATGAGCAAATCTGATTACTGAAAATCCGTGGGGATCACTAACAAAAGGGTTGACAAAAACAGCAGCAAAATTTTGAGTGGGGTTTGCAAGTAATAACTGAGCTTTTTTCCCTTGTTCAGCAATTACTGGAGGAATTTGTTGTGCTTTTGGGTCTTGCTTCATCGAATTCAGAAAACTGAGATCTGGATCTACAATCAGTGGTGGACGAGGTCGCCGCAGTTCAAACATGGATAAGTTAGCCTCTCAATTAGATAATCATATGATTCGGTTTTTTCCTCAATTATCTAAAATATTAATAATTTTAGTTTAAATAAAGAAAAACATTTTTTTGACGATGAGTGATTATTAGGAATTTTACCGTATTTTAAGGAGGCTGTTGTGATGCGTAGCAATATTTCAAACAAAATCATAGCCCTTGGGATTTTAGCTATTTTCAGCTTACATTTATCTGGTTGCCCTGGGCAATCCGGTGGAAGCGGAAGTCAAAATGGATCGGCAAAATTCGGTAAGCAAAACGCACCTACGACAGGGCCCGCATCGGTAAATAATTCAACAAACCTTCCTCCAGCCACACAAATTCCACCCGTTGTCGTTCCAGATCCAAGCACGGGAATTATACCCACACCAGTTATAGTACCCAGCGTAGCACCCCTTGGAGCACCAATAGTCCAAACTGTAAAATCTATCATCGACAGTCCAATCCTTAAAATTAAACAACAGCCAGACGGAAAGGTTTTGATCAGTGGAGAATTTAGTAAACCAAGATTTCTTGCTCGAATAGATGTCAATGGAATCATTGATGCCGAGTTTGAAAAAAATACTGGACTTGGACCTAATGGCCCTGTTTTAGAAATAGCTATTCAGTCTGACGGAAAAATTATTTTGGGTGGAGGTTTTACTGATTTTAATGGTTTGCCAACTGGTCATATTGTGCGTCTTAATACTGACGGAACAACTGACCTTGCATTCGTGCAGGCTACAGGACTTGGTTTTGATGGCCCAGTGCTAGGAATTACGTTTCAAGGAAATGGGCAAATTATAGTCGTAGGAGATTTTTTCAGTTTTAATAAAACAACTTTTACAAGAGTTTTTAGATTAAATGCAGATGGAAGTGGTGATTTACAATTTGGAGTCCAACCTGTACAAGCAACACCTACACAAACTAGTACCGCACCCGTTTTGGCGGTCACTTCAACTCCTGCTGTATTGCCTTTGCCAGCAACTACTGAAACGCCAGCTCCAGTTACTACGCCAGCACCAGTTCAAGTGGTTACTCCAACAGAGTCAGTGACTCCGCTTCCAGTAATCACTGCGGTTCCAGCTTCAACTAGCACACCAGCAGCAACATCGACCGCTACAGCCATACCATTGCCCCTGGATACACCAACTCCCACACCCATAGTAACAACAGCTGTTGCAACCAGTACTCCAACCACTGAACCTGCTATGACACCAATAGCTACACCTGTTTTTACTCCAACCCCAATTGTTACACTCACAGCAACACCAACTGCAACTCCCACTGTAAAATCAACTCCAACTCCAATACCGACAGCAACACCAAAACCAAAAAACTCGCCTAAACCCAAAAAGACTGAAGAAGAAATTGAAGCAGCAAAAGAAGAACAGGAAGATGCAAAAGCGAAAGCTTCTGCAAAGAAATCAAAATAAGAGAGGAGCTCAATATGAATTCAGAAAATTCTCAAATTCTTAAAACAAGCCTAAAAAAACTCTTAGCCCCTGGATATCGAGTCCGTTTTATTGTAGGTGCTGTCAGTTTAAGTTTAATCATCGTCGGGATAAAACTCGTGGCCTACAACGCTGAACCAGA
>JAHFAB010000455.1 GCA_023250795.1 Bacteriovoracaceae bacterium | reverse complement strand
TTGATTTCAATGTACTGCCTTAAAATTACAGCCGCTTCCTGCCATTTCCTCTTCTGAATAAGAATTTGAGAATCTTGATAGATATCTTGGTAACTTTCTTTGTCAGCACAATAGCAGTGGTGCTCGACATGGGGAGCGCAAAGAGCTAAAGTGATAGTGACAGCATATGAAGAAAACTTCTTTTGGAGCATCAATAGGTATTAGAACGAAAGCTTGTAATCTTGTCAAACTAGTGTTTGTCACGGCTTCAGTTTTATCTTTACCTTGCCTTGCTGATGAAAACATAGTTTTACCTGTTCCAACCTCTTCTCCTAGCCCAGAAATTCCACAAGAGACAATAAAGGTTCCTGAGCCAGAAGAACCAACTCTCCCCATCAATGCAAAGAAATATAATGCAAAAATTATAAAAAGAAGTAAATCCACGCGTGTTTTTTTGATTGAAACAAGTGAAAAATCTACTTTAGGCCGCATTTTATTACTCAAAAAAAACACAGAACCCGTAATGGCATTTCGTGTTCTTAAACTTTATGATGACAAGAATCAAATCGCTGCCAAAAGGGTAAAAACTTATGAAGGTCACGAACTATTAGAAAATGAAAAAATTGATCCGACAGAATCCTACACCGCGATTGAAAAAATTTCTGATATCACCCCACCACCACCTCCCACGGCGGAAGACAAACAAGATTTAAAAGATTTAGAAAAAACAGAAGATCAAAAAACGAAAGAGCCAGCAATTGAAGGAGAGAAAGAAGACGGAGCGAAAGAAAGTTTGAAAGATGAGAATGAAGAGGAAAAAACTGAAGAAAAATCTAAAACTTCAGACTCACCAGATCTCAGCGATGATGAAGATCGCTGGCTTACATTAACCGCGGAAGAAGTTTTCCCCATAGATCCTAATCCGTTCGGATTCAGCGTGGAACTTTCTTATATTCGAGTAGTGGACCCCAATGGAAATGCCTATTATCCCTCTGGCGGAGGCTTACGATTGAGTCTGAGGTTGTTTCAGCTCATTTTTCTCAAAAAATCTCTTTTGCAGGACTCATTGAGTTTAGAAGCGGGAGCTTTTTTAATAAAAATTTTGAACTTCAATAATGGCAATAATGTATATACCATGGCTCCCTTTTTAGGGACTTTACGTTACACTGTTCTAACAAGCGAAAATTTTGGTTTTTTCTTCTATGGTGGCCTACTCAAAAGTGTTGTACTCAGCTCAATTAATCCTGATAACAATTTGGTGGCATCCTTCGAGTCTTTTCAACCCGCTGGTGGTGCTGGGATGATCTTCCGCATTGGACCAAACTGGGAAGCGCGCTTTGATCTTGGCATTGATATGATCGGAGCCGGAATTATGTTAAGGTTCTGAGATATGCGATTGGTTTTAATATTTCTAACTTTAGCTACTCTCTGTAACTGCGGTGTGAGAGGAGATCCTCAACCTCCAGAAGGTTGGAACTCTGAGTCTTTGACGTCATCTCCAACGTCTTCTCCTTCATTTTTACCGTCTCCGACTGCTACCCCTGAACTTAAAAAGATAAAATGAAACTTAACTTAGACGAATTTTCCTATCGCAATGGAACTCTTCATGCAGAAAAAGTGCCCTTGGACAAAATTGCCCAGGAAGTGGGAACCCCGTGCTATGTTTACTCGAAAAAAGCACTGCTCGATTCTTTTATGAAATTTCAAAAAGGTCTCAACTCCATTGATCACCTCATTTGCTTTGCTGTAAAATCTAACTCCAACCTCACCATCCTTCGTCTCTTACATGAAGCTGGTGCAGGAATGGACATCGTCTCGTATGGAGAATTTTTTAGAACCCTAAAGGCAGGCATTCCACCCGCTAAAACTGTTTTTTCTGGTGTGGGGAAAACAGAATTTGAAATGCGTGCTGCCCTAGAACAGGGGGTTTTTTCATTTAACGTGGAGTCTACAGAGGAATTGGTTGCGTTAAACCAAGTTGCTCTCTCCATCGGAAAACAGGCCCCAGTGGCGCTTAGGTTTAACCCCGATGTGAATCCAAAAACCCATCCCTATATTTCTACCGGGCTTAAGAAAAATAAATTTGGGATGAATCTAGT
>JAHFAB010000454.1 GCA_023250795.1 Bacteriovoracaceae bacterium | reverse complement strand
TTTTTTTCATCACAGAAACATGGATCGACGCTCAATCAAAATATTTTTTAATAGTTTCAAGGTATTAGCCCAGCAACTTCTGCCGGCTGAAGTTGGCCCATCCCCTCATACAGCCATCGCGCCAAAAAACTCCATCGCCACGCGAATCTCCTCGGGCGAAACAGTTGCAGTCCCGCGCTTCCCGACTTCCACACCAGCAGCGAGATTGCCCAGCACCGCAGCCTCCTCAATACTTGCTCCAGCCGACAGCGATAAACTCAATACGGCAATAACCGTATCCCCCGCTCCGGAAACATCGTACACTTCTCGAGCATAAGTGGGGATCCAATGCACGGTGCTGCTTCCTTCGCTAAAAATAGCCATACCATCTTTTCCTCGAGTGATCACAACATGCTCTGCTGAAGTCGCATTCAAAATCGCTGTACCCGCCTGAATCAACGACTTCTCATCCAAAATCCTCACACCCGATAGTTTTTCAGCTTCTTTGGTGTTCGGGGTAAGCACCGTTGCACCTTGATAAAAATCCAGAGATGTTTTCGAGTTGGGATCTACGGCCACCCTTTTTTTAGCTTTTTTGGCTACACTAAAAATCAACTCAGCCAAAGCTTTTGTCAAAAGTCCCTTGGCATAATCCTCTAAAATCACTCCATCACAACTCGGGATCAATAGAGTAATCTTTCGTTCTAAAACTTTTTCTGTCTGAGGATCCATTGGGGAAAGACTTTCATAATCCACACGCAGGAGCTGTTGCCGATCGCTCACAATGCGTTCTTTCAAAACAGTTCTTCGACTCTTGTCCACAATGAGGTGAGAAGTTTGGATCCCTCCCTTTTTCAAAAGCGCTCTAAAATCCTCCGCAGTCCGATCACTCCCGACCAAACCGGTGAGCAGTGGAACTCCACCTAGGGCCTGAATATTGTCAGCCACGTTGGCGGCTAAACCTAATTTGAATTTTTCATCCTGCACCCAAACAATCGGGACAGGCGCTTCTGGAGAAATCCTCTCGACAATCCCGAGAGTGTAGCGGTCCACACCCACATCACCGATGACGAGAATTTTTTTCCCCTGAATAGATTTTAAAATAGCTTTTAGCCGATTCCGATCCCAATTCGCCGCTTGAATGGGCCAAACAGATTGAATCGATTTTGTCTTAGATTTTTTATGGCCCTGTTTTCTCATTTTGAGAGTCCCTCAGTTGCTTCCGCACTTCTTCCATCGCTTGGTTCACAGACAACCCCTTCATGCACGGATAATAATTACACAGGTTTCCCAGGCATTTGAAGTCTTGTCCACAATAAACATCAGGCACTACAATGCTTGCCAAAGATTCATCTGGCAAATAAGGCCCCCAACGAATCGCACTTTGAACACGAATTGGAGAATAAAACGTAACCACTCTTTTACCCAAAGCCACTGCCAAATGCATCGGACCCGTACTGGGCGCCACTACAACGTCTGCAAAACTCATGAGTGCCGCCAAATACTCGATAGGACCCGCGTCTCGCCCTCCGTAAAACATCACTGGATGACCACCCTCTGGAACATTCTCCACTCCTTTTCGAATACGGCCCAGTAGACTTTCTTCGTTAGGACCTCCAGTCACCAGAATAGAATGATTCTCTTTGAGTAAAACCTGAATCAGCTCAATATAATGATTCTCTGGCCAGTTCAGCGCAGAGCCGCCCATCCCGGGATGCACGACAAAAAGCCGCCCGCCCCTAAACCCATGGTCTGCCAACCATTTTTTCGCAAACTCTTTGGCCTGAGGAGAAACATAGACTTGGGGTGCGATATTTCGTGTGCCCACCCGAATCCCAATCCGTCGCAAAAGCTGCAAATTATAATCCGTCTCATGCATTTCGACATGAGACCTTCTCTGCCTCACTCCACGGTTAAAAAATAAAAACGAATGAGGCCTACTCAAAGGCCCGACTCGGTAACGCACCCCTGCCGCAAAAAGTGCGGCAGCAATTCTCCAATGACTTTGTAAAACCACTGCAATTCGAAATCCCTTCCGCCGGATTTCTGAGATGAGTGTAAAAAGCCCCCCGAGCCCTGCATGTTTTCCTTTGGGATCAAAAA
>JAHFAB010000453.1:550-2086 GCA_023250795.1 Bacteriovoracaceae bacterium | reverse complement strand
TGCCAAGTTGAATTCCATCCTCCACATCCCGAGAGATCGCATTCATCGCTTCAGAGGAATCGTAACACTGGCGCAGCTTTAGTTCATCAGCACCCGCATTTTTAGCCAACGTAAAAGTCATGCCAGGCTTGAGCTCTTCTTGATGCTCAAAAAATGCCTCATACACAGGAGCAAATACTCCCTGCAAAAGAGCACAATAGGCGACTTTTGCAGCTTCACACGCCGTTGAGTGTCCCGGATTTTGCATGCTTCGATTGCACGTTGGATCCAGTGGAAAATTCTTGAGCACGACTCTGATTTTTCCAGGGTAGCGATTGAGTAGCGCGTGTAAAATTTTAGCGCCATGCTTACAATGCGGACACTGAAAGTCACTGTATTCGACAATCGTGATGGGGGCATCTGTAGGTCCAAAAGACTCCAGGGGACCCGCACCTAAGTTCAACGTCACAACCGGAGCATTGAGTACACTAGCCGCCGTTTCTTCGATCAAACCCCTCTCAACCGAATCGGGTTCGAATGCTTTTGACCCCAAAACAGAAACTAAAACCGAGACACCTAAAACAGAGACAAACACTTTCCACTTCTGAAAATCTATTTTTTTAAAATCTAAAACTTCGTGAATGGAAAATCCGGATTTGAAATTCAAATAAACCAAAAGCAAGAAAGAAGAAACATTAGCTCCATCGACCACAAGACAATAGAGGCAGTACGTTTTCAAAATTTGAGACAAGATATAAAAATAAAAAGCTGAGATCACCACTCCAGCAAAACTCAAGACAAGGCCGAAACGGAGCGCTTCTCGATTCCAAAACCGATTTCGAGCGATTAACACGGTCACTAACAAAGCCAAAAACCAGCCTGCTGCAAAACTCGAAAGAGGGAATCCGAAAACCAATTCGGCATAACGACTCATCGCCACGGCATCACAATTCATCATACTATTGAGATTGCACAAGCTCTGAAAAGAGGCATTGCCACTTCGAACACTGTAAAAATGCCCGGTTAGAATCCAAGAAAAAATCATCCCCACTAAAGAAAAAATACCTACCAAATAAATCATCGCATCACACCAGCCCTTGTTCCTGCCTGAAATAAAAGATAGTCGGCAAATGCGAGGAGAATCAGCCCACTCACCCATTTCACAGTATTCATCCACTTACCTGAACGCGGTAAAATCTGAAGCCCCCCAGTGAAAAGTCCGATTAATAAAAGCAATGTGCTCAAACCCAATGAAAACGCCGTCATCAAAAGCAGTCCTATCCCAATCGATTGCGTTTTGGCAATATAGGCCAAAATCGATGTCAATACAGGAGTCGTGCAGGGAGAGGCGATAAATCCAGAAGTCACCCCCACCCCAAAAGCTCCGAGATAAGTCATTTCTTGAGATTTGGTCTGTGCCTGACGTGCGTGATGTGCGCGAGACCTCCTATGCCACCACGCCATCGGATCAAACTGAATCACCTCGAGCATCCACAAAGCAGCGAGGGTCATAATCACGCCTAAGCTGAAATACCATCCCCAACTATTTGTAAACGA
>JAHFAB010000453.1:0-540 GCA_023250795.1 Bacteriovoracaceae bacterium | reverse complement strand
GTCACCCCCAAAAAAGAATACACAGAAGTCATCCCTGCAATATAAGAAATGCATCTGAGAAAAACTTCTCTCCAACCGGGGCGTGCTCTGTGCTGAGCATCTGCGTGCGGAGACATCCCACCAACCACCCCAACCGTGATTGGGATCATAGGATAGATACAAGGTGTGAGACTCGACAAAACCCCTCCCGCATAGGCCAATAAGAGAGTCAGGAAAATCTGCCACACACTCATTGAGTCAGTATTTGCGTTTAACAAATTGGTCAAAAACTCTGAAACTGAGCCCACAAGTACCCCCTTATTCGAATCTCAAAGCTTCGATCGTTTCCAGTTTCGATGCCTTTCTAGCTGGCCAAACCCCAAAAACAATCCCAGTCACCATGGAGATCAAAAACGCTGGGATAAAAATCCAAACTGGCGCCCTCATATCAAAGCTTCTCTTGATCCAATACCCAATATACGTCAGACCCACAGAACCCAAAAGCCCAATCCCTCCACCGATGAGAGAAAGCGCAATGGCCTCCGTCATAAACTGTTTGAG
>JAHFAB010000076.1 GCA_023250795.1 Bacteriovoracaceae bacterium | reverse complement strand
AAGGCTAAATCCTTTTATACGAGAACTGGTTCGGGAAGTGAGGGTCAGTCCTTTGCAACTGATCCAGCCGCTATTTGTAGTGGAAGGTTTGAGAGAGAAAGAGGCGATCCCAGGTTTGACAGGGGTATTTCGTGAGACCAAAGAATCTCTGTTTAAGCAAATCGAAAGTGATTTGGAAAAAGGGGTGAGAAAATTTTTACTTTTTGGCGTTCCTTCACGAAAAGCGGAAAGGGATTTTGAATTTAAATTTACCTCAGAGACGATTTCAGCCCTTAGAAAAAAATTCGGAAAAGATCTGTTTTTAGCCGTTGATGTTTGTCTTTGTTCTTATACAGAACATGGGCATTGTGGAGTTTTGTCTGCCGAGAAAGAGCATGTCGATAATGCTCATACTGTTCAAGAATTGGTGCGTGCAGGGTTAGCTTATGCCCAAGCCGGAGCTGATTGCCTGGCTCCCAGCGATATGATGGACGGGCGAGTGGGGGCGATTCGAAAAAGCCTAGATCAAGCTGGGTTAGATCAGACTTTGATCTTGAGTTATTCGGCCAAATTTTTATCGCAGTTTTATGGGCCTTTTCGATTGGCAGCGGACTCTGCGCCCAAAGGAAAGCTCTCTCAAAATCTGGAAAACCGTGCGTCTTATCAAATTGATCCGGCAAATTTTCAAGATGCTTGGGCAAGCTCCCAAAGAGATGCGGATGAAGGTGCGGACATACTCATGGTAAAACCGGGTTTACCTTATCTCGATATTCTAGCAAAACTTTCTCACGAGATCAGGAAACCTTGGGCAGTTTATGAAGTCAGCGGAGAATATGCTGCTATTGAGCTTTTGGCTGAAAAAGGCTTGATCCATGCTCCAAAGGCTCATGTGGAGGCTTGGACTTCATTGGTGAGAGCCGGAGCTTTGATGATTATCACCTATGGAGCAAGAAATGCTCGAGAGTGGATCTCACAGGAGTGAACTTAGCCAAGGGAGAGCGCATACAATGAATACTTCTTTTTCAGAAAAATTTTTCGAACGATCTAAACGAGTGAGCCCAGGTGGGGTGCATTCTCCTGTTCGCGCTTTCAAAGGAGTCGGTGGAGTTCCCCGTTTTATAGAAAAAGCTCAAGGGGTATGTCTTACAGATGTGGACGGAAATTCTTATACCGATTTCTGCCTTTCATGGGGCCCCCTGATTTTGGGCCATCAAGATCCCGAGGTTTTAGCCGCGGTCGAGCAAGCACTTCACAAAGGTTGGACCTATGGAACGGTAGAGCCCTTATCACTAGAGCTTGCTGAGCTCATTACTTCTTCACTACCTTGGGTTGAAAAAATCAGATTTGTCAATTCTGGGACTGAGGCTGTGATGGCTGCTCTGCGGGTGGCAAGAGCGGCAACCGGGAGAGATCTGATTTTAAAATTTGATGGCTGCTATCATGGCCATTGCGATTCGATGTTAGTTCGAGCGGGTTCTGGGCTTGCAGAGATGGCTGCTCCGGATAGCGCTGGAGTTTCGCGCGCAGTAGCGGGGGAATCCTTAGTTGTTTCTTTGAATCATTTGGCTGCTCTTGATCAGATTTTTGCCCAAAGGGGAAAAGAGATCGCCGCTGTGATTGTGGAACCGGTTCCAGCCAATAACGGTTTGCTCACACAGAAGCCAGAATTCTTCGAAAAACTTTCTCAGCTGACAAAATCTCATGGAGTGCTTTTGATTTTTGACGAAGTCATTACTGGATTTCGCGTGGGATTTGGAGGGATGGCAGAAAGAACAGGGATTCGTCCTGATCTCGTAACATATGGAAAAATTATCGGGGGTGGTTTTCCTGTCGGTGCTTATGGCGGTCGAGCGGATCTCATGGATCTCGTGGCTCCACAAGGCCCCGTTTATCAGGCGGGTACTTTGAGTGCGAATCCGATTGCTATGACAGCAGGACTTGCAACGCTGAAAAAATTAAAACGAGAGATGCCCTATCAGAAATTAGAAGAGAAAACAGAGCGGATGTCTTGTGCAATAGAAAAGGCCGTTCTCAGACAGACGGATTTGAAATTTCACATACAGAGAAACGCTTCTATTTTTTGGCCTGTTTTTGGTTCTGAAGAAGTGCGAGAGATTTCGCAGATTCCTGCGATTCAAAAAGAAATGTATGCTCGAGTTTTTCATTCACTTTTAGATCAAGGCATTTATCTTGCGCCTAGTGGCTTTGAAGTTTCTTTTTTATCTACAGCCCATGAAGATCAGCATTTAGACTCTCTTGTGCAGGCTTTTCAGGGGGTGTTTTCTTGAAAACTCCTCTTCGCAGAATGCGGCTTCTTTTTACTGCGCTCTTTTCATGGCTCTTTTTGGTCTGTGTCTTAGGTGCTTGGTGGGGAAGTTTGATCCTGAAGCATGCATTTAGAATTGCTGAGCTGGAGCGCGTGACTGGCCTTGCATCGAGTGCGACTGAGTCTCATTGGCTTAAAACTCAGAGGATGCTCTATTGGGAGGGGGCCAGTTTTTTTCTTTTGCTTTTAGCCAGCACGGTTTTTTTGATTTGGCTTTATTGGAGAGATCTCAAACGCTCCAAAGCCATCCAAGCTTTTTTTGCATCTCTCACACACGAACTTCGCACCCCTCTGACGAGTATCCGATTGCAGGCAGAGTCAATAGCAGAAGATCGGCCGGGAAGTCCGCTCATACAACGCTTGTTGGAGGATACTTTGCGACTCGAATCCCAAGTGGAGAGAACACTAGAGCTTGCGCGTGTCGAAGGAGGGGGGCCCGTTTTCACCAGGCCACTTCGAATCAAGCCTTGGATTGAGAGAACCCTAAAAGCTTGGACTGAAACTCATGCTCAGAGGCTTAGGATTGAATCTGAAATTGACGACTTTACAATCGAAGCTGATTCGACTGCGGTGCAAGTGATTCTGAAAAATCTTTTAGAAAACTCCCTCAGGCATCTCAAGCAAGATCGAATTTCAGTTTCTTTGAAAACAAGAAAAACTCCAGAGGGAGTGAAAATATTTTTTCGAGATAACGGAGATGGATTCACCGGAGATCCTAGAAACTTGGGTAAAATTTTTTACAAAGGCCCGTCGTCCAGCGGAGCCGGAGTGGGTTTGTATTTGGTGAGAGTTTTGATGGAAAGAATGGGTGGAAAAGCCGAGTTCAAAGTCGATCCTATAGAGAATGGGTTTACGGGTTTTCATGTTTCGCTTCTTTTTAGAGAGATGAGTGCTCATGGTTGATTTACAAAAAGCTCACATTTTACTGGTCGAAGATGAAAAAAATGTGGGTTCTACACTCGTGGAGCGGTTACAAAAAGAAGGTTTCGAAGTGAGTTGGGCCACGTCTCAAGAAGAGGCAAAGGCCCGATTGATCGAAAAAAAACCTGACCTTTCAGTTGTAGATATTGGGCTTCCAGATGGTTCTGGTTTTCAATTAGCCAGTTTTATCCGCGAAACTAATCCAAATACTGCACTGATCTTTTTGACGGCTCACGGTGACCCAGAGGATCGGATTCGAGGATTAGAATTGGGTGCAGAGGATTATATTGTAAAACCTTTTCACCTCAAAGAATTTATGCTCCGGGTACAAAATGCTTTGAGAAGGGCTCGTGCTTTACATGGAGGCGTGGGGAGCGGAGAAGTAAAAATTGGGAAGGCAGAAATCAATTTTCAAAAATTCGAAGTGAGTGGAGTTGGAAAAAAACACTTTCTCACTCATAAAGAATGCTCTGTGTTGAAATATCTATTAGAGCGCCGTGGGAGAGTGGTCAGTCGAGATGAGATTTTAAACGAAGTCTGGGGTGAGGAGGAGTTTCCAAGTTCAAGAACCATAGATAATTTTATTGTGCGCTTTAGACGGCTTGTGGAAATAGATCCTGAAAATCCCGAGATTATTCGAAGTGTGCGCGGAGTGGGCTATCAACTTTATGAATAAATTTAAACTAGCTCTTGAGAAAAAAAATCAGGGTCGTCCCCCCGTTTGGTTTATGAGACAAGCGGGGCGTTATCATTCTCACTACCAGTCTTTGCGTCAGAGATATTCATTTATGGATTTATGTAAACTTCCAGAAGTAGCTTGCGAAGCGGCTCTTGGACCAGTCCATGATTTTGGATTTGATGCGGCGATTTTATTTTCTGATCTTTTATTTCCGCTAGAAGCTATGGGAATGGGCCTTCAGTATGAAGAAGGTCCCAAATTGAGTTGGCATCTAAGAACTTTGGGAGATTTAGAGCGGTTTAAAAAACCTGAGATTTCTTCTCTTCACTTTCAGGGAGACGCGCTTCGTTTGACTCGTGAGAAACTTTCACCTTCGAAAGGACTGCTGGGATTTGTCGGAGGACCTCTTACTTTGTTTTATTACGCTGTGGAGGGAAGTCACTCGGGAGAGCTTCGCTCTGCCCGAGAGGGTCTTTGGGATGGAAGGTATGAAGGGTTTGTAGAAATCTTGCTCGATCTTTTGGCTAAAAATATGAGTCTTCAAGCTAAGGCAGGCGTTGACTCGATTGCCGTTTTAGATACTTGTGCTGGGGATTTAGACCCTGAAACTTATTCGAAAAAAGTGGTTCCTGTTTTAGAAGCGCTCTTTGAGAGGTTTTATCGAGAATGCCCCGAATATTCTGGGTTTCCGATTACTTATTATTCGAAGGGTACAGTCCCAGAACATTGGCAGTCTTTAGAGGGTCTTCCGATTTCGTGTTTAGGGATTGATTGGAACCAGGATCTTCCCAGTGTTTTGAGGCGGTATGGCAAGAAGTGGGCGATCCAAGGAAATATCAACCCGAGCTGGCTATTTCAGCCCGAAGAAGGATTAGAAAAAAATCTGAGAAAATTTTTTAGTGAAGTCAAAAGTCTTCCCACAGAATTACTTCAAGGTTGGATTTGTGGGCTAGGGCATGGAGTATTGCCCAAAACACCAGAAGCTAGTGTGAGATTATTTTTGAAAATACAGAGGGAGGTCTTTGGTGAAGCTGAACCCAGATCTTTATAAAAAATACAATGTTCCAGGCCCTCGCTACACGAGTTACCCGACTGTACCTTACTGGGAGGATATACCGACGGAAGAGGTGTGGATCTCTTCGCTGAGAAAGAATCTTTCAGAGAACTCTGAAAAAGGGATTGGGGCTGCGATTTATATTCATATCCCTTTTTGTCAAAGCCTGTGTACTTATTGCGGGTGTAATACGAGAATTACTCGCAATAAATCAGTGGGTTTACCTTACGTCAAAACAGTTCTCAAAGAGTGGGAGCATTATTTAGAAAAATTACCCAAGCCCATTCTACTCTCTGAAATTCACTTGGGAGGGGGGACTCCTACTTTTTTAAGTCCGAGTGAAATTGAAACTCTCATGCAGGGGATTTTATCTTCGGTCAGTTTAACTGAAGGAGCAGGGTTTTCTGTGGAGGCTGATCCTAGAGTGACAACGAATGAACATTTGGCCAAACTCCATGAGTTAGGGTTTCGAAGGCTCAGTCTTGGGATCCAGGATTTTGACCCCAAAGTGCAAGAAATCGTGCATCGAGTTCAGAGTTTTGAGCAAGTTCGTGAAGTGACTTTAAGGGCCAGAGAAATCGGCTTTCAGAGTATAAACTACGATCTCATTTATGGTTTGCCTTTTCAGACTCAGGAGAGTGTGCGGAAAACGATCGAGCAAGTGAGGGAACTCAGACCAGATCGAATTGCTTTTTATGGATACGCACATGTGCCTTGGATTAAGCCAGGGCAAAGACGTTTTACGGAATCAGATCTACCAGCAGGGGATGAAAAGCGAGCGCTTTATGAACTGGGTCGAGGCTTGCTCGAAGAAGTGGGTTACCGTGAAATTGGGATGGATCATTTTACACTTGAGACAGACCGGCTTTGGAGTGCGTTTCAAAATCGAGAACTTCATCGAAACTTCATGGGTTATACTTCGAAACAAGTTTCTCCTCTGATTGGACTCGGAGTTTCCGCTATTGGAGACTCGTGGAATGTTTTCTCTCAAAATGAAAAATTATTAGAAAAATATGAATCTCGTGTGCAGTCAGGAGAAATTCCGGTTTTTAGAGGGCATATCTTGACAGAGGAAGACGAGGTGTTGAGAAGGCATATTTTAAACTTAATGACTTCTTTTCATACGACCTGGGAGAATGAAAGTGTTTCTACACCGTATCTCGATTCAGTTTCTAAAAAATTAGAGGAATTCTCTAAGGATGGCTTGTTGGAGCTCAGAGGTCCATCCTGCCATGTTAAAACAGAGGGCCGTCCCTTTTTGAGAAATATCTGCATGGCTTTTGATGCCCGATTGAGCGCCAAAGCGCCTACGACTCAGTTATTTAGCAAAGCGATATGAAGGGTGTATTACTTCTAAACTTAGGTGGGCCGTCAAACTTAGATGAAGTAAAACCCTTTCTGTATCGACTTTTTTCTGATCCCGCCATTTTAGTGGGGATTCCCTCTCCTTTCAGACAGGGTTTAGCTTTTTTGATTTCACAGCTCAAAGCTTCTTCTTCGAGGAGAATGTACCGAAAAATTGGAGGAGGTTCTCCTCAACTCTATTGGACTCAGAAGCAGGCGGAAGGTCTGGAAAAGCTTTTATGCCGGAAAGATTCTCAGGAAAATTTTTCTGAGAATAAGTTTCTTGTAAAAATAGGAATGAGAGCATCTTCCCCCTTTATAGAAGAAGCACTTTTAGAGCTGAAAAATGGGGGTGCTGAGGAAGTGATTCTTTTTCCACTTTTTCCACAATTTTCGACGACGACAACTGGATCGTGTTTTCAAGAGGTCGATCGCCTGATGAAAAAATGGAAGTGGAATCCTGTGGTCAGAAAGATTACAAAATGGGCGAATCACCCTGAGTATATTTCTCTTTTGATCAAAACAATCCAGGAGTCTCTGGATTTTAATGAAAAAACCCATGTTTTATTTTCTGCCCACTCTTTGCCTATGGCGGTCGTGAAGCGAGGAGATCCCTATTTAGAAGACGTACATTCTACGGTAAACGCTATTACTGAGCAATTATCTCCAAATTTTTCTTGGTCTTTGGCCTTTCAGTCCAGAAACGGAAAATTACCTTGGTTGGAACCCTATATCGAAGACGAGCTCATGCGCTTAGGAAAAACCGGGGTCAAAAAAGTAGTGGTAGTACCATTGAGTTTTGTCAGTGATCACATTGAAACACTTTGGGAGTTGGATCAGTATTATTTTAAAATCGCGCGAGAACATGGGATTGAAAAATACTTTCGCACGAGAACTTTTAACGATGACCCAGAATTTTCCCAGGTACTTTATTCGGTTTTAGCTCATGCTTGGAAAAATTAATTCTCAATGCAAAGAAGTGACAGTGGTTGGGGGAGGCATTTCTGGCCTTTTGGCTGCCTACACATTGGATCGATCTGGCTATGAAGTGACTCTCTATGAAAAAGAGCCTCATTTAGGTGGTCTAATTCATACAAAGAAAACTCCTTGGGGGTTGGCAGAATCTGCTGCACATACAATACTTGCCACTCAGGAGGTGCGGAGTTTCTTTGATGAATTAGGAGTAGAGCTTGTAGGTGTTCATGGCTCTTCGGCAAAATATATTTATAGAAATGGAAAGTTCAGGCGTTTTCCACTGAACTTTAGGGAGGTGATTAGGATTATTTTTAGATTTCTAAAAAAATCTAAAACTCTTTCGACATCTCAGACTGTGCAGGACTGGGCAGTTGCTCGATTGGGGCACTCCGCAGCGGAGTATTTGATTACTCCAATGATCCAGGGGATTTACGGCACACGTGCGTCTGAGATTTCTATGTCCAGCGCTTTTCCTCGCGGACTTCGGAGGCCAAAAGGTAAAATGATGGCTCCTAAAAATGGTATGGG
>JAHFAB010000452.1 GCA_023250795.1 Bacteriovoracaceae bacterium | reverse complement strand
ATAAATATGGCCCCATTCATCAACTCATCCATGGCGCTGGAACTCAAAAATCAAAACTTTTTCTAGAAAAATCAGAACAAGAGTTTTCCTCTGTTTTTGCGAGTAAAACTTCAGGCACGATCAATCTACTCAAAGCTTTAGAAAAACAGCCCCTAGAATCTGCTTTTTTCTTCTCCTCAGTGAGCGCAGTCAATGGAAATATCGGTCAAACTGATTATAGTTCTACCAATTCATTTTTAATGACCATTCATGAACCTCTCAAGAAACTCTTTCCAACCTGTGCATCAAGAACTATTTGTTGGCCAGCTTGGGGAGAGACGGGTATGGCAGTCGATTCGGCTGTGTTTTCAGAGATGAAGGCTGCGGGTATTGATTTCATCACCATAAAAGAAGGTGTTCAGTTTTTTCTCGAAGAATTTGAAAGAAAATCACAAGACTCAGTTGTGATTTGCACTCCAAATACAGATGATGCCACGAGTGCAGCTCCAGAGTACCAAAGTCTGGCTGAGAGGAAAAAAATCTCAAATGTTAGTTCTTTATTAAAAGAACTTTCATATGTAGACCTCATTCACAGTTTCACAGACGAAAAAATCGTTTTTGAAAAATTTTTTACAGGCAAAGAGCCTTTTTTACAAGACCATGTTGTCAAAGGACTCCCCACACTTCCTGGAGTTGTTCTCAGCGAAATCCTAATCCAATGCGCCTCATTACTTGGCCATCCACTTGAAAATCTCAATATAGAATCCATCCGATTCTTAAACCCATGCACCATTTCACCTCTCATTGGAACTCGTCTTAGAATTACGTTTACTCAAGTAGCTAATCAATCCTACCATTTTAAAATCACGACCCCTAAGTTCAGAAGTGATGGAGCGGTTTTATCCCCAGAATTTGTAAACTCTGAAGGAAGTTTTTTGTTTTTAGAAAAAACACATACTCAAAATACATCCTACAAAGAATTAAAAGAAGAATTAAAATCCTTTCAAACCCCTCTCATCAAAACTCAAGACTTTTACAAAAAACTTCTCCAGAAGTTCCCAGAATTTTTAGGACCAAGCTTTCACACTCTAAACTGTGTTCTTAAAAGTGAACCTGGATCCATCTTAGTCAAAGCAAATTACTCACAGGGAGAGGCGTTTGGTTCTGGACGGTTTTTCTTTCATGGATCTGTTTTTGATATTATGAATCACGCAACGGTAGAGTGCGTGCCACCCAATAGACTGGGTGAAGAAGATGGCAAGCTTCTCTTTTTACCATTCGAATTTCAAGGCATCACTCCCATTCGATCCTTTCTCTGTGGAGAAGAATATTATGTCCATCTTTCAGAAATTGTTCAGGAAGAACGAAATATTAGGTTCAAAGCAGAGTTTTTAGATAAAAACTTTGTTCTCTGCTTACTCGTAAAACGCGTAACCCACAGAAAATATCAAAAGAACTGAGTGCTTAGATGTTGCTGTTTTTATTAGCTTCAGCTTTTGCCCTCACTTATAGAGTACAAGCTTACATGCGCAGCAGAAAACGATGGAATGAAATCTTACCCATCATCAAGCTATCTGATTTTTCAAATAATATTTATGTCATTCTACCCTGTCGTGGAGTAGATCCTGAAATAAAGAATTGGATTTATGAAATAGAAAATATTTTAGCACAAAGTAATCATCTTCATTTTATTTTTATTTTCGATTCTGACCAAAATCCAGCTGCTCTTTACTTGAACTCTTTTGATTTCAACCACCCTAGAGTTTTCAAACTTTACTCGAACCAATTACCAAGACACCTCGCCTCACTCAAGAGTGAAGCTCAAGCAAACGCACTGAGCTTTTTGAGAGCTCGTGACATTGGCAGCAATGACTTGCTTGTTTTTATGGATGCTGATGGCTGTTTCGATTCGAATTGGTTTGATCGCTGTGTTTCTGAAGCTCAAAATCACCCCCATGATCTCGTCACCAGCTATCGATATTACAAACACCTGAATCATTATTTCCACGACTCTCTTGGGACTTCCTTCTCTGATGAACTTCTCATTGGACAATTAGGCGGTCAGTTTGGAAAACTGAAGGAAAGATCAGGTTTTATATGGGGCGGAGTCATGATC